>CAYVKQ010000099.1:7465-9862 GCA_964451945.1 uncultured Lentisphaerales bacterium | reverse complement strand
CCGCAAGAAATCCCGCCTCTTCGCACGCGTCAGCGCGATGGCGTAGGGCTGCGGCCAGCGAGCGTGTATGCGCATTCCCCGTGCTTCCGGCCAGCGCCGGAGGCGCGGTTTTGTTTTTGCCGGGGGAAGGTGGTGCATGACGGCGGGAACCCTCGAGTGGCGCGATCTCGGCGCCGACGTGGACTATGGCGAAGCGACGGCGCTGCAGGAGGCGCTGCACGCCGAACGGGCCGCCGGCGCGCGCGGCGACATCCTGCTGCTGCTGGAGCACCGCCCCGTCTACACCCTCGGCCGCTCTGCCGACGCGAACCATGTGCTGCTGGACGCCGATGAACGGAAGCGCCGCGGCATCGCCCTCTTTCCCGCGACGCGCGGCGGAGACGTCACCTACCACGGCCCGGGACAGCTGGTCGGCTATCCGATCGTCCACCTCGGCGAACGCGGCCTGCGCGTGGTGGAGTACGTCACGGCGGTCGAGGAGGTGCTGATCCGGACCCTGGCGCGCTTCGGCATCGCCGCCGGGCGCGACCCCCGCAACCGCGGCGTCTGGGTCGGCGACGACAAGGTCGCCGCCATCGGTATCCGCGTCTCGCGCCAGGTCGCGATGCACGGTTTCGCGCTGAACGTCAACACGCGCCTCGACGACTACCGGGGCATCGTCCCCTGCGGGCTGTCGGCCGCCGGGGTCACCTCCATGGAGCGCCTTGCCGGCCACCCGTTCGCGATGGACGCGGTCAAGGAAGCGGTTTTCTCCCACATGAAGACGGTTTTCGGCTATGCTGGAACAAACGGAAAAAACGATGGAGACGCTGCGCATCGGCTTGTACGGAACCAACGGGCATCAGCTCCACCGCGAGCTGACACGTCCGCACCCTTACCCTTGGCCGGCGGTCCTGACGGCCGTGGCGGGGTTCCCGGCGGACGCCGTTGACGCACTGCGCGCGGACGGCGCCGCATGCGACGTCGTTCACGGCCTCCCCGCGCTTCTGGCGCGCAGCGACGTCGATATGGTCTCCCTCTGCTCGCCGCGCCGCGCCGACCAGGCGGCCGACGCCATCGCCTGCCTCCGTGCGGGAAAGCATGTCTACGCCGAGAAGCCGGCCGCCCGCTCCGAGGCCGAGCTCGACGCGATCCTGGCCGCCGCCGCGGCATCCGGCCGCCGCTTCCACGAAATGGCCGGCAGCGCCTTCGAGCAGCCGTGGTTCGCCATGCGCGAAACCGTCCGCGCCGGCATGATCGGCGATGTCGTCCAGGTGGCGGCGCAGAAATCGTATCCCTGGCATCCGCATCGACCGCAGGACGAGGCGGTCGACGGCGGTCTCATCTGCCAGTGCGGCATTCACGCCGTCCGCTTTATCGAACATGTCGCCGGCGTGCGGATCGCCGCGGTCGACGCGCTGGAAACGGCCTTCGGCGACCCCGCCGGCGGCGGCGGCCTGCGCATGGCCGCGGTGCTGATGGCGCGGCTGGAGAACGGCGGCCTCGCCTCGGTCACCGCCAACTACCTCAACCCGCCGGGATTCGGCAGCTGGGGCAACGAAATGGTGCGGATCTTCGGCACCGCGGGGATGGTCGAGGCGACCGACGGCGGGTCGCGCACCCGCCTGGTGACGGGCAAGGAGGACCGCGGACCGCTCGACTGCACGGCCGCGCCGCCCGACTGGTTCGGCTGCGTCGCCGCCGACTGCCTCGGCCGCGGCTCGATGCCGCTATCGCTGGAAGAGGAATTCCATCCGCTGCGGGTGGTCATCCGCGCCGACGCGGCGGCCAAACGGAGGGGGGGTGCGGCATGATGCGGGTGGTGATCATCGGGGCGAGCGGGTTCGGCGGCGAGGTCGCCTGGACGGTGCAGCGGATGGCGGCGGCCGCCGGCGGGAGCGTGGCACGGGCTTCTTGCCCGTGTCCCACGGGCGGGACGCCCGTGCCACGGGAGGTCTTGCAGGAGTCTCGGACGATCGAGATCGTCGGTTTCTGCGACGACGCGCCGGAGAAGCGGAGCGGCATCTGGCGCGGCCTGCCGCTGCTGGGACCGATCGAAGCGGCAGCCTGTGGCGAAGGCGTGCGCTTCCATGTCGCCGTCGGCGGCAACGCGGCGCGCGAACGGCTCGCGGCGCGGGCGGCGGCGCACGGGTGGCTGCCGCTCACGGTGATCGACCCGGCCGCCGTGGTCGCCCCCGACGCCCGCGTCGGCGACGGCTGCTACATCGGCGCGGGAGCGGTGGTCTCCTGCGGCGCCACGCTCGGCGCGGGGGTGATCGTTAACCTGCAGGCGACGGTGGGGCACGACGCGGTTGTCGACTCCTTCGCGCAGATCTGCCCGGGCGCCCGCGTCTCGGGGGGCTGCCGCATCGGCGCGCGGGCGCTGCTGGGATCCAACGCGGTGGTGATCCCGGGCGT
>CAYVKQ010000099.1:0-7365 GCA_964451945.1 uncultured Lentisphaerales bacterium | reverse complement strand
AAATGGATTGCCGCCGACTGTATTCTATCGTATGCTAGTGCCGTCATTGTGAATCAGAGGAGGTGTTCATGTCCAAGACCGTGACATTACGACTGGATGAACCGGTCTATCGCCTGTTCAGGGATGTAGCCGAACGGGAGAATAGGCCGATCTCGAATTTCATCGAGACGGCCGTGATGCGTTTCGTGCGTGAGCACGAAACGGTGGACGAATTCGAGATGGCCGAGATTCGGGCAAATGCCGAACTCAACCAGAGCTTGAAACGAGGGCATCAGGATGCCAAGCACCGCCGCGGAACATTCGCCTGAGTTTCGAGTCTTCGAGACCGAGGAGTTCAAGAAGGCCCTGGCCCACCTTGGCCCGCCGCGTTTCTTGTCGAAGAAACTCACAGCCTACGTCTATCCACAGTTGCGCCAGGGGCCATACTTCGGCCCAAACATACGCAAGTTGCAGGGGTACACGCCCCAGACATGGCGCTACAGAATTGGCCGCTATCGCCTCTTCTACTCCGTGGACGAGGACGAGAAACTCGTGTTCATGCTGACCGTGGATGATCGAAAAGACGCATACAGATGACCGGTAATCACAATGAAAGAGGACCTGCCCATTGTCGACATATCCATGGAAACCGATCGTCAGGTCGTCGTTGCCCATGGAACCGAAGAAATCTACCAAGGACACCCCACGACGCTGCTGATGCCGGACGGCAGGACGATCTTCTGCGTCTGGACGTATGGCCACGGCGGTTACTGCGGCCCCATGGCGCGGAGCGATGACGGCGGACGCACCTGGACTAGGATCGACGACCTCTTGCCCGCGGGCTTCCAGCAGCACAAGAACTGTCCCAGCATCTACCGGATGGTCGATCCCAGCGGCAAGGAGCGTCTGTGGGTCTTCGCGGCCCATCCGAACATGCCGCGCATCGTCAGCGAGGACGGTGGCACCAGTTGGCGTGAAATGCCCCCGCTGGGGTTGCCGTGCGTGATGACCTTCAGCAGCGTTGTTCGACTGCAAAACGGAAACTACCTTGGGATGTACCACCGGCGGATGGACGCGGTGGCGGGCGAGTCCGACCGGTCCGTGCCGCTCGTGGTGGTGCAGACGGAAACGGCCGACGGCGGCGTGACGTGGTCCGCCCCGCGCGTCGTGGCCGCCGTGGCCGGCAAGATGCCGTGTGAACCGTATGTCTTTCGCTCGCCTGACGGCGGGGAGTTGTGTTGCCTCATGCGCGAGAATACCCACACCGGCAACAGCCTGGTGATGTTCAGCGTGGACGAAGGCCTGACGTGGAGCCAGCCAAGCGATACTTGCCGGGGGCTGACGGGTGACAGGCACATGGGGGTATATACAGAGGACCGGCGGCTATTCATCGCGTTCCGCGACCAAGCCGTGGAGAGCCCCACGCGGGGGCATTTCGTGGCCTGGGTGGGAACATACGACGACATCAAGAACGCATCTCCCGGGCAGTACCGGGTCAAGCTGTTGCACAGCCATGCGGGATGGGATTGCGGCTATCCGGGTGTCGAGCGCCTGCCCGACGGCACCCTTCTGGCCACGACGTACATCAAGCTTGAACCGGGAAAGAACAAGCACTCCGTGGTGTGCGTCCGCTGCAATCCCAAGGAACTCGATGTCAGAGTGAGAAAAACGGATGCAGTTGCACCGCCCGGACGCCACCAGCCGGCGTAAAGGCCCAGCCGACACAATGCCCGTTCTCCGCGAAGAACAGCTCGGCCTGCCCCTTGCCGGGATTCAGCAGCGCGTCTTCCAGATTCGCGACTCCTGGAAGTCCGAAGGGGATGCCGAGATCTGTCAGACAGAAATTGAGCAGACAGTCAATCTCGTGCCGCCAGCCGATGAAAGCCGGACGCACCGTCAGCTTGCCCGACGGCGCGTAGTACTTTGCGCAGAACTCCTGGAACGATGCCGGGCTGCCTCCCAAAGGGCAATACAAGGGCCCGGTTTCCCGGTTCCGCACGGCAAGCCGGAAGCCGTATCTGGCGTAGAGTTTGATGATCTCTCTGGTGCCGGCGGTGCAGAAGAGCGCCAGCGGCAGATCCCTGCGCTCCATCCGGTCCCGAAACAATGCAGACAGCACCTGTCCGCCGATCCCCCGCCCCCGCCACTTCTCTTCGGTCCTGAAGTTACCGAAATTGCCGGCCGCGTCTGGATGCTTTCCCCAGCCATACCAGATCCGCGAGACGGCCTCTTCACCGATGGCCGCAATGAAAAAGCGGTCGGTGCATTCATGCGCAGCCGCACCCGACAGGCGGAGGCGCATCATCTGCGAATAGGTCATCAGCGGATTCTCGTTCTGGAGAAGCCGGTCCAGTTTGGCCGCGTTTCCGGTCAGCGCCCCGCCCGGAGTGAACGTTTCCACTACCACAGCGTCCATCGTGCAGATCTCTTCCGTGACGATTGCGCGCGGAAGATCGCCCCCCGGACGATCCCCCGCCGGTCGGCGGGCCGTCACCCGCGCCTTTCCGCCTGGGCGAGGGCGATCCAGGGGGCGAGTTCTGCCAGGGTCTGTTTGAACGCCGCGCTCGGGAGTTGCTGCGCGGCGTCGCTGTAGGCCTCGTCGGGCGTGGGGTGCGCCTCCATCACCAGCCCGTCGGCGCCGGCGCCGATCGCCGCCTTGGCCAGGGGCATCACCAGCGCCCGCTTCCCCGCCGCGTGGCTGGGGTCGACCAGCACGGGCAGGTGGGTCTCCTGCTTGGCGACGGCGACACCGCCCAGATCGAGCAGGTTGCGCACCGACTTGTCGAACGAGCGGAGTCCCCGCTCGCACAGCATCACGTCGGTGCAGCCGTTGACCAGCAGATACTCGGCGGCGGCGAGCCACTCCTCGACGGTCGAGGCCATGCCCCGCTTGAGCAGCACCGGCTTGCGCGCCTGGGCGACCGTTTCGAGCAGGTCGTAGTTCTGCGCGTTGCGCGCGCCGATCTGCAGGACGTCGGCGGTGTCGTGCACCAACTCCACCTGGGCGGGTCCAAGGATCTCGGTGACCAGCGAAACGCCGAATTCCGCCTTGACCTCGCGCATGATGGCGACAGCGTCGGCCTTGAGCCCCTGGAAGTCGTAGGGCGACGTCCGCGGCTTGAAGGCCATGGCGCGGATCAGCGAGACGCCGGCGGCGGTGAGGTCGCGCACAGCGGCGCGGAACTGCGCGCCGCTCTCGATCGCGCACGGACCGGCGATGATGGTGACCGCGCCGCCGCCGATGGCCGTGCCGTTGACCGTGACCACGGTGTCCCGCGGATGGTACTCGCGCGACACGAGCTTGTACCGCTGCTGCACCGGGAGCACCGACTCGACGGCCGGCAGGTTCCCCAGGACTTCGAGCGAGCGGTTGCTGAGTTCGTCGCCGATGCAGGCGACAACGGTGCGCTCGACGCCGCGGATCACCCGCGGCTGGTAGCGCAGCGTCTGCACCAGGTTGCTGACCGACTGCACGTCGGCGTCGGTCGCGTTGGGTTTGAGAACGATGATCATGTGTGTTCCTTCTTTCTGCGTGTGGGTTCCGGGACTGGCCCTTTGACGGAACACGGCAAGAAAAAACCGCGTTCCGGGCATCTGCCGGACCCGCGGTTGGGATCGTCTCTCAGTGGCGTATGGCTACTACCGAGCCGACCGGAACCGTGGGTCCGGCGACATAAAGGTAAAGCCAAAACGATACTGGAGGGACTTCGTCATGCAACGGTGACAGGGTACTCCGTTTGCGGAAGCATGTCAATGGGGCGCCGCAGCAATTCCAACGATGAGGCGATTGGGTCTTCGGGGTCGGGGTCGGTATCGGGGTCGAAACCCCTTTGTTTTGGCGATACCGATTCCGATACCGACCCCGACGCCGATGGTTCCAGCCCATCATTAGAATTGCCGTGTTGATAGACAACCCCCTCGCAACATGCGATACTCGTTTTGTCCGTTGTCCGGGGCGGGACAACATCCGGTCCGTTCCGTTCTTCCCGCGGTTCGGCATGCGTCGCGGGAGCGGGACCGGGCGGGGCAGAAAATGGGAGCGACCATGCTTTACCGAAGACTGGGCAGGACAGGACTTCAGGTGTCGGAACTCGGCTACGGCGCCGCGCGCGGCGCCACGGAGAACCGGCGGCAGTTCATCGCCACCGTCCAGGCCGCGATCGACGCCGGTGTGAATTTTGTGGACACCGCCGCCGGCTATGACGACGGCGCGAGCGAGGAGGCGATCGGAGAGGCGCTACGCGGGTGCGACGGCGTCATGGTCGAAACCAAGTACCGTCCCTACGCCGGATGGGAACCAGCAGCAGCCTACACCGGCTCGCCCACCACCCTGGTGGCCTCCGTGGAAGGCAGCCTGCGGCGGCTGCAGCGCGACCATGTGGATGTCCTGCTCGGACACGGCATCCGGACGCTGTCTTCGTTCGAGCAGTTCATGTCCGACGGCTGCTGGGACGCCATGGTGCGCCTCCGCGAGCAGGGCAAAGTGCGGTTCCTCGGTATCAGCGAGTTGTCCGAGGGCGACGGCACCCACGAGATTCTGCGGCGTGCCGTGCCCACCGGCGCGTTCGACGTCGTCATGCTCACCCTCAACATGCTGCTCCAGACGGCCGCGGAGACAGTGCTGCCGTTGTGCCGGGAACATGACGTCGGAACTGTCGTGATGATGCCCCTGAACCAGCCGTCGAAAGAGTCGGGCCTGGTCTCCGTGCCGGCGGCGCTGGAGTGCGTGCGGCGCCACATCGCGGCGGGCAACCTCCCCGCGGAGTCCCCCTACACGGACGCGAGTCTCTTCGATTTTCTGCGGCCGTACAGCATCCCGGAGGCGGCCCTGCGGTATGTCCTCGCGCACGGCGTCGGCGCATGCTGTGTCGGCGCGCGCTCCCCGGAGCGGGTGCGGGAGAATCTGCGGGCCATGGAACCGCCCTATCTCGACGCCGCCCGGATGGAGCAACTGCGGTCGCTGTTCGGCCGCATACGGAACCAGGTGCGCTGATGCGGTAGAAAAGGAGTCGATCCGATGAAGATTCTGCAGATTATGGCGCCGAAGCAAGCCGTGGTTCGCGATGTGCCCACGCCCCGGCCCGGCGCGGGCGAGGTGCTCATGCGCGTGAACGCCGTCACCACCTGCCCCCAATGGGATCTGCATCTCTGGCACAATGAACCGATGTTCGTGGGACACCGCCTGAGTTTCCCCTACACGGCCGGCCAGCCGGGGCACGAGGCCACCGGGGTGATCGAAGCGGTGGGGCCGGGCATCGCGAGCCTTGCACCGGGAGACCGGGTGAGCGCCTGGCGCGATGCGGGCCACGAGGTTCCGGGATGCTACGCCCAGTACGTGGTGCATCGCGCCGAGAACGTCATCCGGGTGCCGGACGGCCTGCCCGACGAGGCGCTGGCGCCGGTCGAACTGGCGATGTGCGTGGGCACCGTGTTCCGTATGTTGAAGGAGATGGACGCGGTGCGCGGACGCTGTTTCGGCGTCACCGGGCTCGGCCCGGCGGGTCTGGTCGCCCTCCAGATGGCGAAAGCGGAAGGGGCGCGCGCCATGATCGGCTTCGATCCGAACCCCGACCGCCGCGCGCTCGCCTGCCGTCTCGGCGCCGCGGCGTGCCACGATCCGCGCGACAGCGCGCAACGGGCGGACGCGCCCCGGATGGAAACGGCGGTGGACTGCGTCGGGGCCAAGGCCAGTGTCGAGTTCCTGATGGATCGGACGGACGATGTCGTTGCCCTGTTCGGCGTGCAGCGCGAGGACTATACCTACCGGCCGCGCCACAACCAACTGCGGTTGTGCGGCTACAAGGGACATAGCCGCGCCTCCGCCGAATACGCCGTGGACCTCATCCGCAACGGCCGCCTCAACCTCGCCCCGCTGACCACACACCGCCTGCCCCTCGAACGGTACGCGGAGGGAGTGGCCCTGCTCGAACAACAGAAGGCGGTGAAGATCTGCTTCCTGCCCTGGCAAGAGGACGCGCAGTCATGACCAACCGCTACGACAACCTCCGCCAGGAACTCAGGGCCTTCCATCCCGAGGAATGCCACCAGCCCTGCCGCGATCCCGGGAAACACGCCAACCGCGACCGCATGGCGGAGATCCTTGACGCCTACGCCGCCGCGCATCCCGATGCCAGCGCCTGCACCCTGCGGAAGAAACTCTACCAGGTCTCCGCGGACAATTTCTACCCGGTGGTCTTCCGCAATTCGCCCTTTTACTTTGAAACCGGCATCAACGGCGGCTGGGCCCCCGGCGGCATCGGCCGCTGGCTGGCCGCGCACAATGACCCTCTCAAGCTCCTGGTGCCCGAAGCCGCGCGTCAACGCCTCAACGCGATGTACGACCACCGCTTCTCCCTGTGCTGCGGTTTCTTCGTCGATTCCATCCATCACCTGCCGCCTTTCACCGCCGTCCTCCAGAAGGGATTCAAAGGACTGTGGGAAGACGCCAAGGCCGCCGCCGCCGGTGCCCGCGACGACGACCAGCGCGACTTCATCGAAGCCGCCATCGCCGGCTTCGAAGCCATTCCCGTCATCTGCGGGCGCTTTGCCCGCCGCGCCGAGGAACTCCTGGCCGACACCGGCGATCCCGAACAGCGGCGCTTCCTGACGCTGATCGCCACCCACGCCCGCCGCTCGCCCTGGCTGCCGCCCCAGACCTTCTACGAAGGGCTGAACCTGCTCTGGTTCTGCCGCGAGATCTTCGCCGAGCTCGACGGCCTCTCCTGCTTCTCCATCGGCCATCCCGATGCCATGCTCCACGACCTCTACCAGCGGGACTTGGCCGAGGGACGTCTGAGCCGCGAGGAAGCCTACGACCTCATCTGCCGCTTCCTCATCCATGCCGACTGCCACGAGGACAGTTTCTCCCCCGTCGCCAGGGGCAACGACCACGAGATGGAGGTTCCCCTCACCCTCGGCGGCTGCGACAGCGAGGGCCGGGAAGTCTTCAACGACATCACCCGGATGTGCCTCCAGGCCCACCGCGAACTCGACCTGGTCTTCCCCAAGCTGCACTGCCGCTTCTCCGCCGCCTCCAGTTCCGAATACCTCCAGCTCGTCGGCGAAGACATCTACGCCGGCCGCAGCGTGCTCTCCGGCTTCAACGACGACGCCTTCATCCGCTCCCTCCATGGCGCCGGGGTGCCGCTGGCGGACGCCCGCCGCTACGTCTGCACCGGCTGCTGGGACGGCAACGTCGACAGCTCCGGCGACACCGACACGGCCAACTACTTCAGCCTCGCCCGCGTGCTCGAGGCAACCCTCTACCACGACCCCGGGGTGGAACAAGCAATCGACTTCCATTTCCAGCCCATCGACGGCGCCGGCTCCTTTACGGAGGTGCGCGACATCCTCTGCGGCAACATCACCGGCCTGCCGACCGGCTAC
>CAYVKQ010000098.1:9349-9884 GCA_964451945.1 uncultured Lentisphaerales bacterium | reverse complement strand
GGGGGCGCGGTCTGTTGGCCGCTGTCGTGTTGGCGACCGGAGTTGCGGGCGGACAGACCGTTCGCTCGAAACTGGTCTTTTGCCCTAAGACGACCGAGGCGGTCGCGCTCGACGGCGACCTGTCGGAGGCGGCGTGGCGGAAGGCCTCGGTCTATGACGATTTCGGGTTCCTGAAGTGGGGCTCCGACGAAGGCAAGACGCCGGACCAGACGCCGCGCACGGTGGGGCGGCTGCTGTACGACGACGAAAACCTCTACATGGCGTTCGAGTGTTTCGAGCCGGGGATGGAGAAACTGCGCGCGCAGTTGCTGGAGAACCGCAGCATCTTCTGGGGCGACTGCCTCGAAATCTATATCGACACCCGGAACGACGACAAGGGATATGTGGGGCTCTGGGCGAACGCCAAGGGCGACTCGATGTCGGAGAACCGCGTCGACCGCGACTGGGCCGTCGAGAACGACTATTCGTTCAGCCTGTGGGCCCGCTACAACTACGGCTACAAGCTCACCGACAGCGCCTGGATCGTCGAGGCGGC
>CAYVKQ010000098.1:0-9339 GCA_964451945.1 uncultured Lentisphaerales bacterium | reverse complement strand
CCCCTTGACACGCGATACTATGCGTTGTATAGTATTACGCGAAGGGAGGGATGACGTTGGATGCACAGATAAAAAGAGGGCTCATCGAATCGCTCGTGCTGGCGGTCATTGCGCGGGGCGACACCTACGGCTACAAGCTCACCGCCAACTCCTGGATCGTCGAGGCGGCGATCGCCTGGAAGGACATGGGGGTGGACCCCGGCGACGGCAGGATCATGGGGTTCAACCCCTGCCGGTTCCGTTTTTCCCACAAGATCACCCAATATCTCTGCTGGTCCACCATCGGCTCGGGCCAGAAAGACCCGCGGGAGTACGGCCACATGGTGCTGGGCGAGCGTCCCGCCGACATCACGCCGATCCTGCGGCGCCTCTATCCGCTCTTCGACCAGCAGACCGTCCAGGTGCCGCAGGGGACCTCGGTGGCGGTTTTCGAGAAAGGAAAGCGGCTTCCCGACGCGACGTACGGTGAATTTCTAGCGGCCCAGCTCGCCGCGCTCGAACAGCGGGTGGCGCCTGCGCGCGAAGCGGCCACTGGCGCGTCGGTCCATACGGTGATCGGCAGGAATTTCGTCACAGCGACCAACCATCTGGCTGCGGTCAAGGCCGAGGCGGCGGCGTTGGGTCAGAACGTGACCGAGAGCGACTACCTGCGCCTGGCGACGCGTCTCGACGGCGCGGGCGCGGCGCTGCGCACGGTTGAGGGCGAGGCGGCCATCGCGGCGGTCCGGGCGGCGCTCGACGGCACGAACGCGGCCGCCAGGGCGGCCGTCGCGGCGATCGCCGCCAAGGGCGGCACGCGCGATGCGGAGGCGGCGGCGGGCATCCGGCCCGCCGACGCCGCCGAATGGGAGGCGCGCGCCGCGGCCCTCGAACCCGAGGCGGTGATCTGGGCCAACCCGGCGGCGGGCAAGGTCCCGCGCGTCCTCTTCCTCGCCCACGCCTCGGCCGTCGGCGAGGCGGCCTGCGTGGCGCGCCGCCTGCAGATGGAGTGGAAGGTGATCGGCTGGCCGCCGCCGTGGGGTGGGCTCGGCAGCCGGGAGGAGGCGGAGTTCCGCCAGGCGCTCGAAGCGGGCGGCTGGGACGCGATCGTCGTGGGCAATCCGGTGCGGCTCGACAAGGCTTCGCCCGAGCTGCGGCGGCTGCTGCTGGAGCGGCAGATCCAGGGGATGGGGCTGGTCGGCTACGGCCGATTCAACCCCCGCGACAAAAAGGCGGGCGTGCTGACGTACGGCGCCGAGGCCGTCCCGGCTGTACCGTTCGACGGGTTCGAGGTCCTGGCCGCCTCGACCAACGCGCCGGAGGACCGTCTGGACGACGCCGGCCGTTTCGTGCCGCGCAACTACGTGCGGAAGCCCGCCGGCATCGATCCGAACAAAGGTCTCCGCTTCTGCGAGGCGGGGCCGCTCCGCGAAGCGCTGCTGCCGTTTGCCGCCGCGGGCTGGGGCGTTCACACCTCGTTCGTGTCGGCGCCGGACGGCGAGTATCCGCCCGACCAGTGGATCAACGACCAGTACTACCTGTCGGCCCTCTGCAAGGCGATCCGCTGGGCCGCGCGCGCCGAGCCCGGAGTCGCCATCACGAACGTCCAGGCCGCCGGCGAGGTGACCGTGGGCGAGAAGTTCCCCGTGCGCGTGGGCCTGCGCGCCGCGGCGCCGCTCGGCGGCGCGCGGCTGGAGTGGGAGGTGCTCGACACCTTTGCGCAGCGGATCGCCGGCGGGAGCCAGAACGTTTCCGTGGCCGCCGGCGGGGGGGAGTGGACGCTCACGCTGCCCGGAGTCGATGCCGGCCGCTACTTCGTCAACGTCTGGCTCAAGAGCAGGGAAGCGACGGTCGACTGGGGTTCCGCCGTCCTGCAGGCGCGTCATCCTGCCGCCGTCGCGGCGATCGTCCTGTCGAAATCGGGATACGACCGCGGGGAGGCGGTCGAAGGGCGGGTGACGCTGCGCAACGTCCCGGCCGCCGGCGCCACGCTGTCGTTGCGGGTCGTCGACATGTACGAGCGGATTGTGGCGCAGGCCGATCTGCCGGCCGCGGAGGGCGGGCAGCCCTTCCGTTTCCCCATCGCGCCCGAGGTGGACGGCATCGCCTTCGACCTGCGGGCCGCGCTCGTCGGCGACGGCGGCCGCGTGCTGGCCGCGGGCAACTTCGAATTCCCCATCCGCCGGCCGGCCCCCGACTTCGTCTTCAACAACTGCATCTGCGACGACCGCGCGCCGGCCTACCTGATGCGCATCCGCCAGCGGCTAATCCGGCGCCACCGCCCCGACGCCGACAACTACGGCAACGACTCGGCCTACGAGGCGCTGCGGGTCGCCCGCAACACCGGCATCGCCACCCAGTCGCGCCCGTTCCTCTACGGCGGGCTGGTCGGCGAGGAGAAGATGGCCGGCTTCCTTGAAAGCATCAAGCGGACGACGCGCGCCCTTTCGCCCCAGGGCCTCCTCTACATCAACACCGGCGACGACACCAGCCCGGCGGGCGGCGTTGCGGCCGAGCACATGGGGGCCTTCCTGGAGTACCTCAAGGCGCGGTACAAGACACTCGACGCCATCCGCAAGGTCTGGGGGAACGAGGTCGCCGACTGGAACGCCGTGACCAACAACTACGTTGCCAAGGCCAAGGCGGCGGGGAATCTCGCGCCCAACACCGACATGCTGCGGTTCTGCGAAGAGCACTTCTACGACGGCCTCTCCCGGCTGAAGGAGACGGCGCAGGCGATCAATCCCGCCGTCGCCGTGGGACAGTTCGCGGTCGGTGGTTTCGGCCACGACTTCCAGCGCTACCTCGAAAGCTGCAACTACTTCGCCCCCTATTACCGGGACGCGATTGTCGAGCAGGTCGGTTCGTTCCATGGCCGCGCCCCCGGCTTCTACGGCAGCAACGGCGGCTACCACAGCGCCGAGGGCGCGCCCAATCCGCGCTTCAAGGAACCGTGGTACACACTCCTCTCGGGCGGCAACATCGTGCACCACTGGTACACGCCGGCGCGGCTGGGCCACGAACTCGACATCCACCCGCTGCTTTCGGGAATCTGGTTCGACGCGGCGCGCGAGATCGGGCGCGGCATCGGCATGCAAGTGCTGCGCACCCCGCGGGTGAACGACCCCGTCGCCATCCTCTGGTCTTCCTCCAGCGGCTACGCCAGCGACTACGGGTCGGATCTGGGCGAGGATCCGCTGGGCGAGGTCGGCAACTCCCGCACCGTCTTCAACCAGATTATCGCCGACCTCGGCTTGCAGTACATCACCATCGGCGACCGCCACCTCACCGGCGGCGTGCTGCAGAAAGAGGGGATCAAGCTGCTTGTCCTGCCCTACTGCCAGGCGCTCGCGCCCGCCGAAGCCGCCGCGGTGCGCGCCTTCGTCGAACAGGGCGGGACAGTGCTGGCCGATGTTCGCCCCGGCGTGTGGGACGACCTGTGCCGCCGCCCCCCGCAGGGGCAGCTCGACGACGTGTTCGGCGTCACGCGCTCCGCACCCTCCTCGACCAAGGCGGGCGGCGGCGACCTGACCGCGGCGGCGGCGCTTCCCGGCCTGGCCGCCGGTGCGCGGATCGACCAGGCCAAGGTCGACCGCGCGGTCACGGCGACGACCGCCAAGGCCTATGGCACTGTCGCCGGCGCGCCGGCGCTGCTGGTCAACCGCTTCGGCAAGGGGACGGCCGTGCTGGTCAACACCTACGTCGGCCGCTACACCCTCTGCCGCGACGAAGGCGCGGCGGCTCCCTGGCACGCCTTCTACCGCTGGGTCTTCGAAACGGCCGGGCTCGGCGTCGACCGCGTGGCCGTCGCCGCCGGCGGCCGGCCCGCTCTCGGCGTCCGCCGCGTGCATCACCGCGACGGCGCGGCCGAGTGGCTGGGGGTCTACAAGAGCGGGCTTTCCTGTGAAACGTACCCCGTCCGGATCGACTTCACGCTGCCCGGGGCGCGCCATGTCTACGACGTCCGCGCCGGCGCGTACCTGGGGCGCGTGCAGACGTTCGCGCAGCCCTTCGAGGCGATGGAGACGCGCTACTACTCGCTCCTCCCGTACCGCGTCGAGGCGGTCGGTCTGGAACTGGCGGGCGAGGCTGCCCGCGGCACGGTGCTGGAAGCCCGCGCCGAGCTGAAGACCGGCGGCGCGACGGCCGGCAACCACGCCTTCCTCGTCACCGTGACCGGCGCCGACGGCGCCGAGATACCGTGCTTCGAGCAGCGTGTCTGGGCGGAGCAGGGACGGGCCGCGATCCGCCTGCCGTTGGCGTTCAACGAGAAACCGGGGACCTACACCCTCGTCGTCCGCGACGTGCCGACCGGAGTGACGGCGCGCGAGCGCTTCACCCTGCGGTGAGAGAGTGCGGACCTTGATGACCGGATTGACCTCATTGACAATCTGGGCAGTCCCGCTCTCCCGAAAGGGCCGGCTCTTCCGCCTTCAGGTCGCCGCATCATGCGGCGGGACCGCCTGCGCAAAGTAGCGGGTGGCGGCCATGGGGTTGGTGATCGCCTTGCCGATCACCACGGCGTAGGCGCCGAGAGCGAAGGCCTTGCGGACGTCGTCGAGCGTCCAGAAGCGCCCCTCGGCCACGACGGGGACGCCGAGGCGCGCGGCGGCGAGCCGCTCCAGCAGCGGGAAGTCGGGCGTGTAGGCGCCGATCTCGGCCATCGGCGGGCCGCCGGCGTAGCCGCTCATGGTGGTCGAAACCAGGTCGGCGCCCAGACGCGCCGCGGCGACCCCCTCTTCAAAGGTGGCGATGTCGGCCATGACCGCCGCGCCGAGCTCGTCGTGGATGCGGGCGATCAGGTCCGCCGCCTCGTCGCGCAGACCGGCGCTGGACGCCGTCATCTCCGCCGCGACCACGGTGGCGCCGGCGGCGATGACCGCGCGGGCGGCGTCGAACGTGGGGGTGATCACCCGACGGCCTGGGGCGACGTCGCGCTTGTCGAGGCCGATGAGCGGCAGGTCGGTGCGCGCGCGGATGGCGGCGATGTCCGCCGCGCCGTTGGCGCGGATGGCGCAGGCGCCGCCCAGCGCCGCGGCGTGGGCCATGCGGGCGAGGGTGTCCGTGTCGCGCAGCGGGTTGCCCGGCAGCGCCTGGCAGGAGACCACCAGTCCGCTCTTGAAGAGTTGTCGCGTCATCTTGCGTTCCTTTCACCGTCTGCCGATCCAGTCCGCGCCAGGGTCAGCGCGTAGGCTTCGGCACCCTCGGCAAGGGTGCGGCCGGAACGCCGCGCGTCCCAGCCGGGGAGGCGGTCGCGCAGGGTGGCGGTGAAACCGGGCATCCAGTGGTCGCCCGCGCGGAGGAGTCCGCCCATGACCAGCACGGTGCCGGGCTGCGCGTGCAGGGCGACCTTGCGCGCGGCGGCGCCGACGATCTCGGCGAGGGCGCATCCCGCCTGACGGAAAACCTCGCGGGCCACCGGATCGCCCTGCGCGGCGCAGGCGGCGACGGCGGGGGTCAGCGCGGCCACCTTGCGGCGGTCGAGCGGCATCAGGCGGGAGCGGATCTTGTCGCGCCGCCGCATGAGCGTCGTCATTTCGGCGCAGGGCGCCAGCGGGGTGTCTTCGTCGAGCAAGACGCGGCAGAGGAGGGTGGGTGCGCCCCAGCCGTCGAGCGCGGCGAACGCCGCCTTCAGCCCCTCCAGCCCGATCCAGTAGCCGCTCCCCTGGTCGCCGACGTCCTGTCCCCAGCCGCCGCAGACGACCTCCTGCCGTGCCGCTGCGTTCCAGGCGAGGGCGATGGCGCCCGTCCCCGCGAGCAGGACGGCCTGCGCGCGCTCGCCTTCGCCCAGCAGGCGCGCGATCACGCCGGCCGACTCGCGGAAGACGGCGATTCTGGCGCCGGGGCAGACGCCCGCGAGGACGCGGCGGAACTGGTTCTCGTTTTTGCCGCCGAGGTTGGCGCAGACGGCGGCCGCCTCGCCGCCGGCGGCGCGGAGGGCGTCGCGCAGAAAGGCATCGAGTTCAGGGAGCGGGGCGGTCTCGTCGTCGCTGGGCGTTCCCCAGCCGGGACAGAAACGCTCCTCGATCAGGCGGCCATCGTCGAGCGCCGTGATCCGGGCGTGCGTCTTGCTGCCGCCGCAGTCCATGCCGATGACCACTTTCATGGGCGCGGGTCCTGCCGGGGTTCGTGTGCGAGCGCTTTGACCGCGGCGTTGAGATCGTCGCCGCAGGCGTCGAGGGTGCGGACGGCGCGCGCGGGGTCGGCGCCGGTCACGGCGCTGAGGATGGCGGCGGGGAGGCGTTCGCCGGTGCGCGCGAGGAGCGCATCGGCGGCCGCCTCGCCAAGGCCGCAGGCCTCCATCAGCGTGATGACCGCGCGGCGCCGCAGCTTGCGGTTGCCGGTGCGGATCTGGCTCATCCGGTTCTTGTAGGTCCGCCCGAGGCGGACCATCGCCGCCGTGGTGATCATGTTGAGGACCATCTTGGTGGCGGTGGCGGCCTTGAGGCGGGTGGAACCGGTGAGCACCTCGGGGCCGGTGGGCAGGGCGATCGCCACGTCGATGTCGGGGAGGGCGGCGGGCGGCGGGGGATTGGCGGCGACCAGGGCGGTGAAGGCGCCCGCCGCATGCGCCGCACGGAGCGCGCCGAGCGCGTAGGGGGTGCTGCCGGAGGCAGTCAGGCCGATGACGCAGTCGGCGGGTCCGACCGCGGCGGCGGCGACGGCCGCGGCGCCCGCGCCGGCGTCGTCCTCCAACCCCTCGGCCGCGCGGAAGACGCTGCCGGGCGCGCCGGCCATCAGGGCGACGACCCGGTCGGGCGGGAGGCCGAAGGTCGGGGGGCATTCGGCCGCCTCCAGGATGCCGAGGCGGCCGCTGGTGCCGGCGCCGGCGAACACCAGACGCCCGCCCGCGCGGAAACGGCCGACCACCTGCTCGACGATGGCTTCCACCTGCGGCAGGACGCGCGTCACGGCGGCGACCGCGGCGCGGTCCTCGTCGTTCATGAGGCGCACGATCTCGCGCACACTCAAGGTGTCGAGGGCGGCGCTTTGGGGATTGGCCTGTTCGGTTGTGAGCATGGTTCTACGGAACGCCTTTCCGCCGGCGGCGGGCGTTTTCCGCCGCCTGCATGGGGCAAGAATGCCAAAACCGGACGGGGGATGTCAAATCTGGGCGCGCCCGAAAAGGGGTGCGCGAACGCGCCGCTTGCGCTACACTTGCGGCCAAACGGAGATGAATCACATGAATGACGAGAGCGAGCGGATTGCCGTTCAATATCTGTTGGAGAGCGAGCCCGCAAAGACATGGCGGGCAGGCGAGATCGCCACCACGCTGGGATTCCGCGGCAAGCAATTGAAGCGCTTGCAGGGGCTGCTGCTCGAACTGACGCGGTCGGGGGCCGTCCGCCAGGTCCGGGCGGGTCAGTACCAGGTGGCCAACCCCGACGACATGGCCAGCGGCCGGCTGAACGTGGTGCGCAGCGGCGCCGGGTATGTGGTCAACAAGAAGACAGGCGCGGCGGTCTGGGTGCAGCACGAGGACCAGGGAACGGCGCTGCCGGGCGACACGGTGAAGGTGCGGGTGACCCATGCCGCGGGCGACGAGCCGCGCGGCAAGGTGGTGGCGATCGAGGCGCGTTCGGCGCGCGACATCGTGGGAACCCTCTATGCCAAGGGGGACCACCTCTATGTCGTGCCGCTCGATCCCGCCTACCGCCAGGATTTCGCGGTGCCCGACGCCGGGGGCGCGCGCGACGGCGACCGTGTGGTGGTGCGGCTGGTCGGCTGGGAGGAGCGCGGCCGCGCGCCGCGGGGGGAGATCGTCGATGTGATCGGCCCCGCCGACAAACCGTCGCTCGACACCGACGTGGTGTGCCGCCAGTACGACCTGCCCAAGGCGTTTCCGCCGCCGGTGCTGCACGAGGCGGAGCGGGTGGAGGCGCTGCTTGCCGAGCCGGGGGAGCGGCTGGACCTGCGCGGGACGTACATCCTGACGGTCGATCCGGCCAAGGCGCGCGATTTCGACGACGCGCTCTCGCTGGGCCGCGACGAACGGGGCCGGCGGGTGCTCGGCGTGCACATCGCCGACGTCGGCCATTTCGTGCGGCCGGGATCGGCGCTGGACGAAGAAGCGCGGGAGCGCGCCACCAGCGTCTACCTGGTCGACAAGGTGATCCCGATGCTCCCCGAGCAACTGTCCAACGGCGTCTGCAGCCTGCGTCCCGACGAGGACCGCCTCTGCTTCTCGGCCTTTCTCACGTTTGACGACGACGGCAACCGCGTGAGCCACCGCTTCGCCAAGACGGTCATCCGCTCGAAGCTGCGGCTGACCTACGAACAGGCGATGGCGGTCATCGACGGCCGGCCGGCCGGGGGATTGGCGCATCCGCCCGCCGAGGCGGTGGCGCTGATCCGCGGGACACACACGCTGGCGCAGCGGCTGCGGCAGAACCGGATGCAGGCGGGCGCACTCGACCTGGAGGTTCCGGAGTGCGAGGTGATACTGGACGGGACGGGGCGGATGACGCACATCCGCATCACGCCGTCGGACGCCTCGCACCAGATGATCGAGGAGTGCATGGTGGCGGCCAACGAGGCGGTGGCGACCGAGCTGGCCTCGCGCGGCCTGAAAATCCTGTCGCGGCTGCACGAACCGCCCGATCCCGAGAAGATCGAGGAGATGCAGGCGGCGCTGGCGCTGCTCGGTTTCCGGCCGGGCGATCTCCGCTCGCCGCAGCGGATGGCCCGCTTCCTGGCCGAGACGGCCGACCACCCGCTCAAGCACCACGCCCACACGCTGGTGCTGCGGAGTATGAAGCGGGCGGTCTATTCGGCCGACGAAGCGGGCCACTTCGGTCTGGCCAAGCGCTACTACTCGCACTTCACCTCGCCGATCCGGCGCTATCCCGACCTGGTGCTGCACCGCCAGTTGGCCGCCTATCTGAGCGGCCGCGGCGGCAAGGGGGCGATGCCCCCGGGGTATCTGGCGGCGGCGGCCGAGCACTGCACCGAGATGGAACAGCGGGCCGACGACGCCTCGCGCGCGCTGATCGAGATCAAGAAATACCGTTTTCTGCAGCAGCAGCTGGACGAGCAGAAACCGGAGGTCTACGACGCCGTGGTGTCGCGGGTCTCGAATTTCGGCATCTTCATCGATGTGACGGAACTGCAACTGACCGCGCTGGTGCATGTTTCGCTGATCTCAAACGCGTTCGTCCGCTACAATCCCGCCAACGAGACGCTGGCCGCGGGCGATACCGTCTACCGGGTCGGCATGAAGGTGCGGGCCTTTGTCTGCGCGGTCGACTTCATCCAGCGCCGCGCCGATTTCGCGCTGGCCCGGGAAGAGGCTTCCGCGGCGGGCGGCGCCCCTGGCGCCAAGGGCAAGCGGCACGCCGGCGGCCCGCCGCAGGGGGTGGC
>CAYVKQ010000097.1:0-9944 GCA_964451945.1 uncultured Lentisphaerales bacterium | reverse complement strand
CCAGCGTCGACAGGCACAGAATGCCGATCATGATCCAGCCGTTCATGCGTCCACTTCCCCGCCCGCGGCCGCCATCGCCCCTCGCGCGCCCGCGTGGAGGATCCGCCCGTCGCGCGTGACGAGCGCGGACGCCACGATTTCGTCGGACGCATCCAGCGGCAGCCGACCGTCCGCAGCCAAATAGGTCAGCAGGTTGCAGACGTTGCGGGCGAACATCCAGGTCGACGAGCGCGGCATCTGCCCGGGGATGTTCTTGATGCCGACGAGCGTGACCCCGTGGCGCACGACCGTCTCGCCGGGCGCGGTGCAGGCGCAGTTGCCGCCCTGGTCGATGGCGATGTCGACGATGACTGAACCGGGCCGCATGGCGGCCACCGCCGCCTCGTCCACGAGCAGCGGCGCGACCTCTCCGGGGATCAGCGCCGCGAGGATCACCAGATCGGCCGCCCGCACCGCGGGGGCCAGCACTTCCCGCTCATGGGCCAGCCAGCGCTCCGACAACGCCCGGGCGTAGCCGCCGCTGCCCTGGGCCTCCTCGATCGGCACGCCCGTCGGCAGCGTTTTGGCGCCCAGGCTGGCCGCCTGCTCCAACGCCTGCGGCCGGATGTCCGAAGCCGTGACCACGCCGCCGAGACGCCGGGCCGTGGCCACGGACTGCAGCCCCGCCACGCCGGTACCGACCACCAGAACCTGCGCCGGCGGGATCACCCCCACCGCCGTTCCCATCATCGGGATGAACGCCTTCAGCAGGTTCGCGGCCATCAGAACCGATTTGTAGCCCGCCACGGTGCTCATCGACGTCAGCGCGTCCATCGCCTGTGCGCGGGAGATCCGGGGAATGCCGTCCAGCGTCAGCGCCGTGACGCCCCGGTCCCGCAGCAGCCGCACCATGTCATGGTTGCCAGGGGCGGCCGGATGCAGAAAGGCAATCAGCACCTGGCCGGCATGCATCAGATCCACCTCGTGCCGGCCGTACCTTTCGCTGAAGCGTGGCTCCTTGACCTTCAGCACGATGTCGGCCTGCGCATACAGGTCGGCCGCCCCGGCGCACAGCCCGGCGCCCGCGCGGGCGTAGTCGTCGTCGGGCACGTCGCACCCCGCCCCCGCCCCCTGCTCGACCAGGACCCTCGCCCCCTCGCCGCACAGTTTAACGACCGTCTCGGGCAGCGCGGCCACGCGCGCTTCCTGCAGCATGATCTCCCGCGGCACTCCCACCGTAAGACCCGACAGTTTCATGATCTGCTCCCTTCGCCCTTCCTGTTTTCGAAGACCTGCCCGACGGCATGATCCGCCATTCCACGCAGCTCTCCGCAATGCCGACCACGCGACCCGTTCACCCACGACTCTTCACCGGCCCTTCCACCGCCGGGAATATTTTCCGTGTATCCACCCAGAAATCGAGACTTTTGAGCACAACGGACGTTTCCGAATCCATCACGCCCGGCACCGTCGAAAGCTCGTTGGTGACAAACTCCACCAACGTCCGGCGCGAAGGCGCCACGATCACGGCCATCAGGTCGTGGCGCCCCGTGACGATCATCGTCGTCAACACCGACGGCAACCTGGCGATCCGCTTCGCGCAATCCGTCAGGCGACGTCCGTCGATCTTCACGCCGACAATCGCCAGAAACGCCTCCGGCTGGCTTTCGAGATTGGCCTGCGCCGCAATCCGCAGCACGCCGCCGGCAACCATCCGCCCCAGCCGCTGCCGCACACTGCCCTCCGAAATCCCCAGACGCCGCGCCAGCTCCCGGTTGGACAAGCGGCCGTCGCCGCCCAGGTGATGCGCAATGCGTACATTCACGGCATCTAGTTTACGCAATGAGTTCATAAATGGGTACGATAGTACGCGGCATGAAGAAATGCAAGCTTGTTTTGGCTTTCAAATGTGCCAGTTGCTTCCGCTTGCATCGCAACCGCCCGGGGCGTATACTATGCCCCACTTCCACTCAAAGGACCTTTCGGACCTGTTTTTATGCCAAATGACGATGCCATAGAAGTGATGGGCACTGTGTTGAAGGTGCTGCCCGCCACCATGTACCGGGTCAAACTCGACAACGGACATGAGGTGCTTGCCCATATCTCCGGCAAGATGCGTAAATTCTTCATCAAAATCGCGGCCGGCGACAAGGTTACGCTCGAGATTTCGCCGTACGACCTGACCAAGGGCCGCATCATCTACCGGCACAAGACGTAGTGTCCTCCGCGGGCATCGACGCATCCTCCGCCCCCGGCCACGGGCCGAACAGGTCCTCTGCGTTTCCTGTTGTCAGCCGCGCCAGCACCGTCGGTTTGACCTTGCGCGCGCGCGCGACGCATGCGGCGACGTGCGGCACAAAGGCCGGTTCGTTTGGCCGGCCGCGCAAGGGCACGGGCGTCAGGTAGGGTGAGTCGGTTTCGATCAGCAGCCGGTCGTCCGGCACATAGGCGGCCACCTCCCGCAGCGCATCGGCGTTGCGGAACGTCACGATACCGCTGAAACTGATGTACAGCCCGCGGTCGAGTAGCCGGCGCGCAAACGTCCGCCCCCCGGTGTAGCAGTGGACGACACCCAGCCTTCCACGCGCCGCCAGCGCCGCCGAACCCGCCTCGTCGATCAACGCCAGCGTGTCGTCGTCGGCCTCGCGCGTGTGGATGATGACCGGGCGCCGCAGGCGTCCGGCGACGGCGAGCATGCGGGCGAACAGCGCCGTCTGGCGGTCGCGGGTCGCCACATCGTGGTGGTAATCGAGCCCCGACTCTCCCACGGCGCAGATATCAGCGGCGGCGAGCCGTACCTCGAATGCCGCCAGTCCGTCCTCCGTCAGGTCCGTCTGGGAGCGGTCGAGCCCCAGCGCCAACCGCACATGAAACGGTGCGGCGCGCGCCGCCGCTTCGGCGCCCGCGTTGAGCTCGGGATTGCCGCCGCAGGCGACGATCCGCGTGACGCCCGCCTGTGCGGCGCGCGCCAGCAGCGGCGCCGCCGCGACGCCGCCGAAATGGGCGTGCGTGTCGGCGTATTCGGACGCCGCCACCCCGCTTCCCGCGCCGCGCTCGGTCATGGTCCCGCCACCCTCTTCAGCGTGACGCCCCGGGTGTCCACTCCTCGCCAACGGGACGCCTGACCGGCACGGGCGCGGCGACGGGCGCGGGCGGCGCCTTCTCCGGTTTGGCGGCCGGCTTGCGCGACGGCGGCTCCGCCAACGGCGCGGGTGCGGGTGAGGACGCAGGCGCGGGCTGCGACGGTTCCGGTGCTGCAGCGGGCTTGCGCGGCGACTCCGCCACCGCCGGGGCGTGCGTGGCACCCGACCGCGGCCGCGCCGGACGAGCCGGCCCGCGCCCGTCGGGAATCGGCAGCAGCAGGCTGTCGTCCGGGATTGTGCATTTCAACGGTTCGCCGATGAACTTCTCGATATCGGGAATGATGAACGACTCATCCTCGTCGGCAAACGAGATCGCCGTCCCGGTGTGACCGGCCCGTCCGGTGCGGCCGATCCGGTGGACGTAATCGTCGGCCTCGTAGGGGAAGTCGAAGTTGACCACGAAACCGATGTCGTCCACGTGTAGGCCGCGACCCGCCACATCGGTGGCGACGACCACGCGGACTTTGCCGGCGCGGAAGTCCTCCAGCACGCGCAGCCGCCGGCTCTGCTGTACGTCGCCGCTCAACATCTCGCAGGGAACGCCCAGCCGGTTCAGGTTCTCGCAGACCCGTTCCGTGCTGCTGCGCCGGTTGCAGAAGACCAGCACCCGCTGGTCGGCATGGGTCTTCAACAGGTTGAACAAGACCTTGAACTTTTCGCGCGCCGTGACGATATAGACAACCTGCTGCACCGTGTCGACCGTCACCGTGCCCGAATCGATGTCGACGCGCACCGGCTCGGTCATCCACTGCGCCGCCAGGCGCATCACATCATCGTTCAGCGTCGCACTGTAGAGCATGGTGCAGCGCTTCTCCTTGGGCGGCAGGCGGAAGATGATCCGTTTGACATCGGGGATGAAGCCCATGTCCAGCATCCGGTCGGCCTCGTCGATGACGAGCGAATCGACGTGCGAAAGGTCGATCACCTTGCCGCTGACGAAATCGAGAAGGCGTCCCGGCGTCGCGACCAGCAGGTCGACCGGTCCCGCCTGCAGTTCCTTCCGCTGGCGGTCATAGTCCATGCCGCCATAGACTGCCAGATAGCGCAAGGCGCAGTATTTGCCGAGAGCGTCGGCGTCCTTGCAGATCTGGATCACCAGTTCGCGCGTGGGCGCGATCACCAGCGCCCGCGGAGTTCCCGGGACGTCGGGCCGGGCTTCGGGCGTGCGCAGGTAACGGGTCAGCAGCGCCACCAGGAAGGCGGCCGTCTTCCCCGTCCCGGTCTGCGCCTTGCCCGCCACGTTCTTTCCGGCGAGGGCGTGTTCCAAGCTCAGCGCCTGGATGGGGGTGCAATACTCGAACTTCAGATCGGCCACGGCGTGGAGGATTTCGCCGGGCAGATCGAAATCGTGGAACCGCCGCTTCCCTTCCACCGGCGCCACTTGGTACTGGTCGGGCGACCAGGCGGCATGCGCCTCGCGGCGCCGGACGATCTCAGCTTCATCGACCACCCCGCCAGGGCGCGCGACACCGGGATCGGAATGAACGGCGCGCGCGGGGACGGCGGAACGCGGCGGACGGCGCGTGTCGCCGGCGGCCGGCCGCGGCCCGCGTTCGCCGCGCGGTTCGCGGCGCGGCGGCTCCCGGCGCGCGCCTTCCCGCGGCGGTGGCGCCGCACGCTCGGGCCTGGCGCCGCGCCGACCAGAAGCGCCGGCACTCGTTTCACGGGAAGGCGGCGCCGGCTTGCGGCGGCCGCTCCGGTCGGCGCGACCGTCGGCCTTGGCGGCGGGACGCTCGGAAAGCTGAACCGTTGTGGACCGCCCCAGGAGTTTAGAGGCGATGTTCTTGATAAATCGTAATGGCATGATGGAATCCCTTGCGGCCTGGCCCTGTTGCGGCCTGGCCTGGATAAAACAAAACGCGGGCAGCGCCGTTGAGACGGTGCCCGCGGTTCGGTTAAACGTACAAACGCAACGCGTTTTAACGCTTCGAGAACTGGAAGCGCTTGCGGGCGCCGGGCTGTCCCGGTTTCTTGCGTTCCTTCATCCGCGAATCGCGCGTCAGGCAGCCGGCCTTCTTCAGCGCCTCGCGCAGCGACGCGTCGGACAGAATCAGCGCGCGCGACAGCGCGTGGCGCACCGCGCCCGATTGTCCACTCACCCCGCCCCCCTTGACGGTGACGGCGAGGTCGAACTTGTCCTTCATGTTGGTGATCACCAACGGCTGCAGCATGTAGTTGCGCAGCGCTTCGCTGGGGATGTACTTGACCGAATCGACATCGTTGATCCGGCACTTCCCGTCACCGGGGATGAGACGGACGCGGGCAACGGCGGTCTTCCGGCGTCCCGTCGCGGCGGCAATTTCCTTAACCATGACAAAACCTCTTTCTCAGTACGAAACCGTTACACGTTCATCGCTTCCGGCTTTTGCGCCGCATGCGGATGCTCGGCGCCGCGGTAGATTTTCAGGCGGGTCAACGCGTCCCGGCACAGGAAGTTCCTGGGCATCATGCCGCGCACCGCCTCCGTGATCATCCGGTCGGGATGGCGCTCGCGCATCGTCGCCGCGGGAATCCGCTTCAGGCCGTCCCTCCAGCCGCTGTAGCGCTGGTAGATTTTGGTTTCGTCTTTCTTCCCGGTCAGCGCGACCTTCTCGGCATTGAGTACGATCACAAAATCGCCGGTGTCGACGCTGGGGTCGAAATCCGGGCGGTTCTTGCCGCGCAAGGCGTTGGCGATCGATACGGCCAGGCGGCCCAGCGGCTTGTCCGCCGCGTCGACCAACAGCCAGCGGCGATTGACGCCCGGGTCCTGAGGTTTGGTTGTCTTGGTGCTCATTCGTGTACCTTTGCGGCGAAAAGCGCGCCGTCCACCGGTGGCGGCCGGAGCCTTCCGCATGCAGGGTTGTACGTGAAAGCGGCGGTTTGTAAGCGGCGCACCCGCGCCGTTTTTTTGTCCGCCCTGTCGTCCCCACCGCTGCCTCGGCAAAAAGCCGGTGCAGGTGGTGAAAAAAGAAAAATACACCATCGCCGCGTTGGCGCCAATCACAAAATGGCGGAAATTGCGGCACCGCAATTTCCCGCGGTTGATGCCCGGAGGCAGTCGTGATACCTTACCCCCACAATAAACCGCCCCCATGGACCGTTATAGGGAGTGATGTATGGCTGGGACCCCCGTCAGCGAGGATGAGGCTCTGCTCCAATGCTATCTGGGAGGCAGCCTCGACGCGTTCGAAACCTTGGTCGCCCGCCACGGCAGCGCGTTGCTGGCCTACATCCGCGGCATGACGGGGTCGCGCGAGGAGGCGGAAGATCTTTTCCAGGAGACATGGTCGCGGGTGATCCGGCACGGCGCCTCCTTCAAGGCGGGGACCGTGCGCGGCTGGATCTGGCGGATCGCCAGAAACGCGGTCATCGACTCCCTGCGGCGACGCAAGCCGGAGGAAAGCCTCGACCGGCCGGTCGGCGAGGACGGTGCCGTGGCGGGCGACTTTCTGGCCGCCGGCGACATCTCCGTCCCCGACCGCGTGGACGCCACCGATCTCGGACGCCGCATCGCCGCCTGCGTGGCCGGCCTGCCAGCGGCGCAACGCGAGGTGTTTCTGATGCGCACGGTCGGCGACGTGAGCTTCAACGAGATTGCGGCGACACTCGGTATTCCGCTCAACACCGCCCTTGGGCGGATGCATTACGCCGTCACGCGGCTGCGTGAGGCGCTAGCCGACGAAAGGAGGGAGCCATGAACAAGCAACACAACACAACACTCGAGACGCGTTTGAACGCGGTCGCCGACGCCTGGGCGCCCGCAGTCAAGGCGGCCTATGCCTGCGAACCCTCCCCCGGCGTTCTGGCGCGCGTCCGCCAACAGGCGGCACGGGGGCTGGCGGCCTCGCGCCGCCGCCGCTTCTTCGTCCGGCTGCGGCCGATCCTGGTCTCGGCCGCCGCCGCGGCGCTCGTCTGCACCGTCACCTTCTTCACCATCGGCCCCGTCCCCGCGCCCCGGACGGCACCGCTGCACCCCGCCACGGCGCTGGACGGCATCCTGCTGCTCGCCGAGACCGCGGCCTACAATCCGGAGGAGTTGCCGACGGACATGGAGTCCAACCGGAGCGACGCCGAAAGACGCGCGCTGCGCCTGCTGGAGGTGCAGGGTTTCGTCGACAGCGAGAGCGAACTCCTGCTAAGCTATCTCTAACCACCTCCAACGGAGAGCCTCCATGATCCAGCGACCCGAAGCGATGACTGTTGAGACCCGCGAGCGGATGCGCGGCGGCGAAGGAGCCGTCACCATCCGCCACTACTTTGCCGCCGGTCAGTTCCAGGCGGGCGTCCGCCTCTGCGCCAGACTTACCGTCCCCGCGGGGGCGTCGATCGGCATGCACCGCCATGAGCGCGAGGACGAGGTTTACCTGATTCTCGGCGGCAGCGGAATCGTCGCCGACGGCGCGGCCGAGACGCGCGTCACCGCTGGCGACGCCGTGCTGACGGGACGCGGCGAATCCCACGCCGTGCGCAACGACGGCGCCGAACCGCTCGAAATCGCCGCGTTCATCGCCACCTACCCTTCGTAGGCAGGACCCGTCCCGCCGCGCCTCCCCCGCCATGTCTCTTCGCACCCTTCTTCTGCACGCGCTGATCGGCCGTAACCCGCGCCGCACTGGGATCCGTATCCTGATCACGGCGGCGCTGCTGACGGGGATCTGCACGCAGCTGCTGCCGACGCGGGTCTTGGGCAAAAGCATGGAGCCGACGGTCCGCGACGGCTCCTGGCGGGTGATCAACCTGTTGCGCTACCGCTGGCGCGAACCCCGCCGGGGAGACATTGTGTGCATCCGCCTCGCCGGCCGCCGCGTCACCTACGTCAAACGGGTGCTGGCCGGGCCAGGCGACCGCATCGCCTTCGACCGCGGCCGCCTCGTCGTCAACGGCGAAACAGTTCCCGAGCCGTACGTCCGCCTGCGCGGCGGCGACTGGGACCTTCACGAAACCACCGTGGGCGCCTCCGGGTGGTTTGTCGCCGGCGACAACCGCTCCATGCCCGCGCACCAGCACGTGGCCGGTGTTGTCGAACGTCGGCGCATCATCGGGAGCCTCCTATGAACATCCGCCCCCTTCTTTTCCTCGCCGCCGCCGTTCTGCTTCTGTTCGGCGGCTGGAAACTCCTCAACTCCGACACCGCCCGCGTCCGCCGCACCTTGCGGGCGGCGGTGCGAACCCTTGAGAAAGAGAGCCAGGAAAGCGCCCTCATCGGAGCCGTCGCCGCCCAGCAGGCCGCCGCCTATTTCACTGAAACCCCGATTCTGGAAATCCGCGGAGTCCGCGAAGGGGAGATCACGCGCGACGAGATCCGCTACGGCGTCGCCTACGCCCGCGCCCAGGTGTCGCGGGCCGAAGTCACCCTTTCCGACCTCTCAGTCGCGTTCCCCGAAGACGGCCGGGCCGAAGCCGGTTTGACCGCCCACCTGCGCGCCACCGCCGCTGGCGAGACGACCGACTGGATCCAGGAGTTCAAGGTCGGCCTGACCCGCGCCGCCGAAGGCCGCCTCTGGCACATCAGCCGCGTCGCCACGGTCGACGCCGTGCAATGGCCCGGCGTCGACTGAGGCGATCGGTAGCGCCGACACTGGCGGAAGGGCACGGTTTGGCGGATGGAAATGGCGTCGCTGTAGCTGCGGTCGCCGACCGCGGCTATAGGGCGACCACATCCATGCGACTTCTTCCACTTTTCCCCGCTCCCTGTCTGCCCCGCCCCGTCGCCGGCTAACCGATTACCCGCCCGACACAATCCATTTTCGATTGAAGCGCACGGACGCAACATGCTATAAACACTGCACACAAGCGCCAGGGTGGCGAAATGGCAGACGCAGTGGACTCAAAATCCACCGCCCTTTAAAGGCGTGAGGGTTCGACTCCCTCCCCTGGCACCATCAACAAGACCCGGTTTTACTGGGGTTTTTTGCTTTTTAAGCCTTTTAGTTTGATCTCCTCTCATTTTTGCCCCCAGCCCTGTTTACCCCTCAAAACACCTCTTTTCGAGGCATAAGTTACATCACTTTTACAACACCCCTTCACCCCCCTGTCACAATCCTTTTTTTCTGCTGGTGGCCAGGTCGTATCCTTGCTCCGTCAGTCCCGGGTCTGGCCACCCTCAAAGCTCTTCGGTGTCGCAATCCCCGCCAGGTCGGCGTCGGCGCCAAACTTGGCGGACGCTTTCTGCCACGTCGTTTTCGCTGACTCCTTGACTGACCTCTGCCCGCCCTCCACGTCCAGCGGCTCGACGGCGTGGTATGTGAGCTTTTCAGGGTCAAGACTTATGCGCAGCGCTTCCGGCCACCTGCCGTTGTTACTCTTCGCCAGCACAGCACAGGTCGGGCGCTCCGCCCGCGTCAAACGGCACACCGCCCGCGCCATGCCTCGCACGGCTCTGCGCCGCTTACGCCACACCGGCGAGCAGGCTGTTCACATCCGATTCGCGAATACCGCACGCGCGGCTGAAGCCTGGCATCTTGAACTTCTTCAGCACGCCCCGCCGCGCCAGATTGTGGAGGCTTCTCTTCGTCCGGTTGAGCCGTGCAGCCGCCTCTTCGATCGGAATGATTCTGTCGGGCTGCACCTGAGCTGAGATGCGCCTTCCCCCAATCCGAGCGTCCGCATGAGTTGTTCCCGGTCCGCGTGCGTCCGCACGGGATCGGCTTCAAGTATCGCCTTCAAGGCCACAAGTGTCGCTGTCTTCATATTCCCTCCGCTCCATTTCTGCCGCCTGCCTTCAGTCGCCGGACCCCGGCGCCGGGTCGGCGGCGTCCCAGATGTAGAACCCCTCGGGCACGGGGACGCGGTTGCGCGAGAGCTCCCACGCCGCCCCGGTCCACACGTAGACCCGGCCGC
>CAYVKQ010000096.1:0-9981 GCA_964451945.1 uncultured Lentisphaerales bacterium | reverse complement strand
ACGAAGAGGGGGGGGCGCATGCGGTCGCGGGCGCGGGCGTCGGGAGTGAACGTCCCGGAGGTGAGCACTTCGAACGTGTCCAGTACGCCGACGCAGGTTCGTGTCGCCGGATCGACGACGGGCAGCCGCAGGTGTCCCGAGCTGCGGACCCGCTCGAAACACGCGGCGAGCGTGTCGTCGGGAGCGGCGGCGACGACCTGTTCGACCGGCGTCATCAGTTGTTCGGCGGTTTTCAACTGCAGGGCGAACACCTGGTTGATCATCAGCCGCTCGAACGCCGTGATTTCGCCGCCCGCCTCGCTGCTCCGCGCCAGGGTCTGGATGTGGTCGCGCGTCACGAACAGGCTCGCCGTCTTCCCCGGCGTCACCAACAGGCGGGTGAGCGAGACGGCGAGGAACGAAAGCGGCCGCAGGAGCGTCTCCGTGGCGCGGAAGAGGAGGGCGAAGCGGAGGCTGCGCTGGATCGGGCGGCTGTTGAACCAGACCTTGGGGAAGTACTCGCAGCAGACGAGGATCACCAGCGCCAGCGCCACGCTGGTGAGCGACTGGCCCAGCGGGCCCCAGACCCGGCCGCTCAGGCTGCCGCACAGGGTGGAGAGGATGACGTTGCACAGGTTGTTGCCGACGAGCAGGGTGCCGAAGAGGCGCTGGTTGTCGAGCAGGTAGCCCTCGATCAGCTTCGCCCGGCGCGAGCCGCTGCGGACCAGGTGGAGCAGGCGGTGGCGGTTGATCGAGACGATGCCGGTCTCGATGCCCGAGAAGAACCAGCTCCCGAACAGGAACAGGGGAATCAGGAGGAGCTCGAGCGGTACGCTCATGCGTCGTCCTCCTGGCCGAGATAGTCGTCGTCTTCCTCTTCGCCGGCGGCGGGATCGCGGGGAAGGACCTCCAGCAGCACCTGGTCGATCCGGCGTTTGCGCATCCGCAGCACGCGCACCCGGCATCCCTGCGCCGCGACGGTTTCGCCCACGCGCAGCAGCGCGCCGGAATGGAAGGTGCACCAGCCCGAGATGCGGTCGGCATCGTCGGCATCGAGTTCAAGATCAAGCTCGTGGTTGATCTCTTCGAGACTGGTTGTGCCGTCGATGATCCAGCCCGTCTCGCCGTTCTTGCGGATGCTCCGCGCTTCGGGACGCAGGCTCGGCTCGTCGCCGCCGGTCAGCAGTTCGAGAATGTCGCCCCGGGTGATCAGGCCGGCGGTGCCGCCGTATTCGTCGAGGACGCAGGCGATGGGCGTCCGTTCGCGCTGGAAGGTGATGAGCAGGTCGTCGAGCGAGATGTTCTCGGGGACGAAGAGGGCGGCCGCGATGTGCCGGCGCAGGGCGTGGTCGGGATCGATGAGGTAGCGCGGAACGTCGAGGAAGCCCTCGATGGCGTCGACCGTGCGGCTATACACCGGCAGCCGGCGGAAGCGGGCCTCGCGGGCGGTCTGTAGCTGCGCGGCGGGAGGGTCGCGCAGGTCGATGCCGACCATATCGACGCGGGGCGTCATGACGTCGCTTGCCTGCAGCTCGGAGAGACGGAGAATGCCGTCGACCATGACCTGCTCGTCCTTGTCGATCACCCCCTGCTCGGCGCTGACCTCCACCACGGTCATCAATTCCTCGTCGTTGAGGTTGCTCCGCTCGGGGGTCAGGATTCTGCGGAAGCGCCGGGTCAGCGTGTCGAGCAGGCGGACGACCGGAGCGAACAGCTGCTGCAGGCGCGCGACGGCCAGGCTGGCCGCCGGCGCGAGACGCTCCGCGTGCATGCTGGCGATCCGTTTCGGCGTGAGTTCGCCGAAAAGGAGCAGCAGGACGGTCATGGTCGGAATGGCGACCGCTTCTCCCCAGTGAGGCGGGACGAGGTGGCTGATCAGCGCGTAGCCCAGGCTGGCGCTGCCGACATTCACCAGCGTGTTGCCGATGAGGATGGCCGAGAGGGTGCGCGAGGGGTTGGCGAGCAACGCGGTCACACGCCCGCCCGCCGCGCGGTCGCGCGTCCGGATGCGCTGCACCTGGATGGGGTTCAGCGAGAACAGGATGGTCTCGCAGGCGGAAAAAAAGGCGGAGAGACCAATCAGGACGGCCAAGGCGGCTAGGCCCGCTATCAAGAAGGGTGCGCTCATGAGAGGATGAGACGGTCGACGTACAGCCGCGTACGGTGACCGCTGCCCATCATTTCAACCTCCATGTCACGGATCATCCAGCGCTCGCTCATTTTCTTGACGCTTTGCACCCACATGCGGCGCACGGGCTCGCCCTGCGGGTTGAGTTGTTCGGCCTGCATCAGGAATCCGAGTTTGCGGTCGATCCACAGCCGAACGCCCGAGCAACCGGGGATCGGCGACGGCGGCGTGGCGACCAGGATGTCGCACGCGCGCCCTTTGGCGTTCCCTTCGCCGTCCATGCGGACGTCGGGCCACCAGAGAAAATCCATGGTCAGGTCGAGCCAGGTGAGGTCGGTGCCGCCGACCCGGCCGGCGAGGGAGGGCGGCGCGGCAGGGGCCAGACCGGGTCCGCTGAAGAGCGCGAGAGCCGCCTCGCGGCCGTTACGCGTCATGACGACCCGCTCGACGGCGTTGGTCGAATCCGCGGCGAAGAGGGTGACTTCGGCGCGCGAGGGGGTGGCCCCCCATTCCAATTCGAGACGATAGGGATTTTCGGAGAGGATGAAACCCCGCTGGCGCCGTACCGCTAGGGTGCCGGTGAGCACCATTTTCTCGCGCGGCAGATTGTCGGTGCACGCCTGCAGAATGGCGGCGGCCCGCCTTCGCCCGTCGGCTTCCGGGTCGGAAGTTTCCTCCGCCCCGGTCGCGCCCAGAACAAAAACCGCGAGGAGCGCAACGCCGGGCACACATCTCAAGAAACGACTCACAACAACACCTTTCGCCATCACAGACATCTCACAGGGACAAGGCAGTTATACCATAGTCGTTCGCGTCTGACAACCCGGCCGCAAACCGTCACGGCGGCGCCGCGGGCGCATCGAGGGTGACGCGCAGGGTGATCTGCTGCCGGGTCTGTTCGCCGGCGGGGGCGGCCCCCGCCAGAAACAGCCGGTAGAAATCGGCGTGCTCCGCAAAGGAGGCGAGCGTCACCTCTTCGCCGTTCCGCACGGTCAGCGCCGTCGCCGCCTCGGTGAAGCGGATGCGGTCACCCTGCCGCGTGTAGACGCCCGACAACTCGGGGGTCAGCGTCACCTGCACCAGCGGACCGTCGCCGATGACGTGCGCGCGCACGGCCAGCGACGCGCCGACGCGGCGCAGCGTCGCCTCGCGGGCAATCAGGCCGCGGCGGTGTCCCCAGGCGATCAGGTCATTGGCGAAAGGCACGGTTTCGCCGATCTGCAACGCCGCCTCGCCGCCGCTGCGCACCACAAGCTGTTGCCGGGTCTGCGCGGCCGCCGCCTCGCGGACACCCGCGGCGGCGGCGCGGCGGGCTTCGCCGATCGCCACGTCGAGGCGGACATTGAGCGGCGGCCGGTTCACCCCGCGCAGGGCGTCGCGCAGCAGCGCATGCGCCGCCGGCGGCCCGAAGACCAGCAGGCTGCCGCTCCCCTTGTCGTAGACCAGGCGCGTCTCCGGTCCGACCAGCCGCTGCAGCGCGGCCGCCGTTTCCGCCGAGTCGACGGTCAGCATGCCGCAGGCGGCGAACACCGCGTTGGTCGCGGCGGGCTCCGGCGCCGCCGCCGCGGATTGGAGGATCAACAGCAGAACGCAGGCAGAAAACGATCCCGTGTGTTTCATGCGATCCTCATTCCTCGATGATGACCGGGGTGCCGACCTCCACCATCTGCTGCAGTTTGACGGCGTTCCAGTTGGCGAGGCGGAAGCACCCTTTGGACTCCGCGCGGCCGATCCGTTCCGGCATCGGCGTGCCGTGGATGCCGTACCCCTGCCGCGAGAGGCTGACCCACGCCAGTCCCACCGGGTTGTTCGGTCCCGGCGGGACAATCAGCTTGGCCGTCTTGGGTCCGCCCGGGAAAAAAAGCTGCGGGTCGTAGGTGTAGTTGGGATTGGGCGCGAGCGCCTGCACCGTGAGCGCCCCGTCGGGGCGGCGGTTTTGCTCGGCGGCGATCGAGCAGGGGAAAAGGGCCGTCAGCACGCCGTTGGTGTTGTAGACGACCACTTCCATGCGCGACAGGGAGACGCGGACCGATCCGGCCTTCGGCAAAGGGGCGGCGGTGCAGTCGGGCAGGACGACTTCGGTGCCGGGCGGCGGGTTCGGCCACGCGACACCGGGGTTCAGCCGCTCCAGCGCGCGCTGCGAAAGGTGTCCCTTCTCCGCCAGCATCTCCTGGATCGTCTCATAGCCGAGGGAGGGGAGCGCCGCGCGATCCTCCCACGCGTCGGGAATCGTCTGCAACGCCGCCAAGTCGGCCTCGCCGACGGTGTGGCGCAGGAATAGATTGGTCGTGCCGCCGAGCGCGTCGAGTGCCGCGGCGTCGGGGATGCCGGTGGCGGGCAGGCCGCGGAGCGTCTGCCAGGTGAGCAACGCGATCTCGGTCCGGGGGCCCCAGACGCCGTCGATGCAGTTGCAGGAGAGGTGCTGGCGGTCGAGCAGCGTCTGCAGCATCACGACCTCGTGGTGAAACCCCGACGCATACCCGTCGAACAACGCCGGTGCGTTTTCCTGCGCGCGGAGACCGCACGCGGCGGCGAGTGCGCAGGCGAGGGAGATGTCCACGAGCTTCACCATCGCGGGAACCTTCTTGAGCGTCTAGCGGTTGCGGGAGCGCGGGGTGTAGTTGAACAGGTCGGCGGCGGTGTAGGCGCCACCGCAGGCGGCGTTGAGCGCGTCGCACACCAAGGCCTGCGTGTTGCGCGTCAGGCGGCGCCCCTTGCAGGCGCGGGCGACCATCTTGTGGTTGATGCGGCCCTTGCTCGCGGCGACAAGGTCGTGAGGCTTCAGGTTTTTTCCGGTGAGGATGGCGGCGATCGGCTGCTCGCCAAGGTTCATGCCGAGGTCGGCGGCATCGGTTTCCGGTTCGGAGTGCTGCGGCGTTTCCATGGCGGATAACGTATCCCATCGGCCGGCGTTTGGCAAGAATGGAAGCGCAATCGCGCATTGGCAAGGGTGCCGCCGGCCGGTATACTGCACCACACGTTCACTCGTTCCAGGAGAGAAAAGCCATGCGGAAGATTTTGTTTGATACCGATATCGGCACCGACATCGACGACGCGCTGGCGCTCGCCTACCTGTTGTGCGAACCGCAGTGCGAGCTTCTGGGAGTGACGACGGTCACCGGGGAGCCCGAACGGCGCGCCGAGATGGTTTCGGCGGTCTGCCACAACCTGGGGCGCGACGAGGTGCCGATCCACGTCGGCTGCGGGCGGGCGATGCTCGTCGGGTTGCGCCAGAAGACGGCGGCGCAGGCGGCGGCGCTGCAGGCGTGGCCGCACCGCGCGTTCGGCAGGGAGAACACCGCGATCGAGTTCCTCCGCCGGACGATCCGCGCGCATCCGGGCGAAGTGACGCTGCTCGCCGTCGGACCGCTGACCAATGTCGGCGTGCTGTTCGCCACCGATCCCGAACTTCCGGCGCTGTTGCAGGGGTTGGTGCTGATGTGCGGCCGCTTCTACACGGCGCTGGGCGGCGAGTGGAACGCGATCAACGATCCGCACGCCACGGCGATCGCCTACGGCAACACCTTGCACGCGAAACCGCCCCGTCACGTGAGCTACGGCCTCGACGTCACCACGCAGGTCGTGCTGCCGCGCGACGAGGCGCGGCGTCGCTTCTCGGGAATCAAGGCGCTGGAACCGGTGCGCGATTTCGCCGAAGTCTGGTTCCAGCGGAGCGAGCGGGTGACGTTCCACGACCCGCTGGCGGCGGTCGGCGTCTTCCATCCCGGCGTCTGCACCTACGAGGCCCGCGCCGTCGACGTCTCGCTCGCCGAACCGACGCTGGGCTGGACCGTTCCCCGCGCCGGAGCGGAGGTCCTGCCGCACCACTTGGCGCGGACGGTTGACGCGGCGGCGTTTTTCGACCATTATTTCAAAACGGTGGCGGAAGTCTCCTAACTCCCAACCCCCTGACCCCTTGACCACAATCTCCAAATTACGTACAGACGGACGCCGCGACTGGGGCCGCACCGACCGCGGCGCGTGGCGCGCGGTGGTGCTACTGGTGCGCGCCCTGGCGGCGCTGGCCGGCGTGGCGCTGGGCGCGCTGGCCGCGCTGACCTGCGCCGATGTGCTCTTGCGCGCTTTTGGAATGCCGATCAAGGGGACGTTCGACCTGGTGCGCGTCCTCGGCGCGCTGACCATCGCCTGCGCCGTGCCGCTGACCACGGCGGTCAAAGGGCATGTGGCGGTCGAGTATTTCTTCAACAAGCTGGGGCGGGGCGGACGTCTCGCGGTCGACTCGGTGATGCGCCTGCTGATGATCGGAATGTTCGGTTTCGCGGCCCGGCAGTGCGTCGTCTACGGCATCCGTTTCCTGCGCAGCGGCGAAGTGACGGCGACGCTCGAGCTGCCGGTCTTCTGGGTGCCCTGGGTGGTCGCGGCGGCGTGCATTCTTTCCGCCGTGGTCGTGCTCTTTCATCTGCTGTTTCCGGGGCGGGAACTGGTGCGTTTATAGAAAGGCGCGGATGCGATGACGCCGGTTGAAATCGGGGTTGCGGGGTGTCTAGCCCTGGTCGTGCTGCTGATGTGCAGCCTGCCCGTCGGCTTCGTCATGGCGCTTGTCGGGATCGCCGGCTATGCGGCCGTCATCAACACCCATGCGGCGCTGGCCGTTCTTTCGGCCGATCTCCACGACACCTTCGCCAACTACAGCCTGACCGTCATCCCGCTCTTCGTGTTCATGGGGCAGGTCTCGTTCCATGCGGGGATCAGCGGGCGGCTGTTCAACGCCGCCTACCACTGGCTCGGATGGGTCCGCGGCGGCTTGGCAATGGCGGCGGTCGGCGCCTGCGCCGCCTTCGGCGCCATCTGCGGCTCGGGGCCGGCGACGGCGGCGACGATGGCGGCGGTGGCGCTGCCCGAGATGCGCAAATACGGCTACGACGACGGCCTCTCGAGCGGCACCGTGGCGGCCGGCGGCGGCCTGGGGATGCTGATCCCGCCCAGCGTGGTGTTCATCGTCTACGGCGTGCTCACCGAGCAGTCGATCGGCAAGCTCTTCATCGCGGGAATCATCCCCGGCATCATCGTGGCGATCCTGTTCTGCCTGGTGATCGCCGCCTGGTGCGCGCTGCGTCCATCGCTGGCGCCCGGCGTGCGGCGGTTCCCGCTGCGGGAGCGCCTCCGCTCCCTCGCCGGCGTGGTGGAGACGCTGATCCTCTTTGTCTTCGTCATGGGCGGGATGTTCGTCGGCTGGTTCACCCCCACCGAGGGCGCCGCCGTGGGGGCTGCGGGGAGCGTGGTGATCGCGGCGGCGGGCGGCCACTGCTCGTGGAAGATGTTGTCGCGCGCTGCCGAGGAAACGGTGCGCACCTCCTGCATGGTGCTGGCGATCGTGGCGGGTGCGACGATGTTCGGGCACTTCCTGGCGGTGACGCGCATCCCCGGCGAACTGGCGCGCTGGCTCACCAGCCTGCCGGTGCCGCCCGCGGCGGTGATCCTCCTCGTCATGGCGTTCTACCTGCTGGCCGGCTGCTTCGTCGACGCGCTGGCGCTGGTGATGCTGACTGTGCCGATCTTCCACCCGGTGGTGAGGCAGCTTGGCTACGATCCCATCTGGTTCGGCGTCATGATCGTGCTGGTGACGCAGATGGGGGTGATCACGCCGCCGGTCGGGGTCAACGTCTACGTGGTCAGCGGCATCTCGCGCACGATCCCGCTGCAGACGGTTTTCCGCGGCTCGGCCCCCTTTCTGGTGGCGCTGATCGCGGCGGTGGCGTTGTTGATGCTGTTTCCCGGCGTGGCGACCTGCCTGCCCGGGTGGGTGCGGTAGTCACGCCGGAGGGGAGAGGAAAGGGGGCGCATATGGCGGCGGCGGTAGTGCGTTACGGGCATTTCAAGCGGATTCTGGTCTGCACCGATTTCTCCGAAAACGCCGATTTCGCCTTCGACATCGCCGCCGAGGCGGTGATGCGCAACGTCAACAGCGTGTTCTACGTGCTGCACGTGTTTCCCGAGCCGGGCGCCCAGTTCTGGCGCGGCTACATCCAGGACCAGGACGCCGAGGGCGTGCAGGAGGTCGCCAACCGGCAGCTCGACGAACGCCTCGCCGCCTATCGCGACCGCCTGCCGGAAGGGGTGCTCTTCGAGGCCGCGGCCCGCTTCGGCAGCCCGGACCAGGAGGTGCTGGCCTTCGCGCGCGAGCAGGCGATCGATTTGATCGTGCTCGGGCACCAGGGGCGCGGCTCGGTGTTCTTCGGCAATGTCGCCTCGCGCGTCGTGAAACACGCCGACTGCCCCGTGATGGTGGTGCCGCTGGCGTTCAAGAAGCGGCTGGACGCGGCGCGGTGAATCCCGTGGCGGCGCCCGTTCGCAACCTCTACGTCCATGTGCCGTACTGCGACGGTAAATGCCTCTATTGCGCCTTTTACTCGGTGCGCGGCGGCACCGGTGAATTGCAGACCTACGCGGCGTTTCCCGGAATGGAGCTGGAGCGTCGGCTGAGCGAGGGGCTCCGCGTCGTTCCCGAGACTGTCTACATGGGCGGCGGCACGCCCGCCACGCTCGGCGCCGACGGCTTGCACGCCCTGGCCGACGGCCTGCGGCGCCGCGTGCCGTTCGACAGCGTCGCGGAGTGGACCGCCGAGGTGACCCCGCCCACGGCGTCGGCCGGCGTGCTGCGCGCGTTGCGCGCGATGGGCGTCACCCGCATCAGCATGGGGGCGCAGTGCTTCGACGACGGCGTGCTGCGGGCGCTTGGCCGCCGCCACACCGCGGCCGAAGTGGCCAATGCCGTGCGGCGCATCCGCGCGGAGGGGTTCGGCAATTTCGGCCTCGACCTGATCGCGGGATTGCCCGGGATGAGCAACGATTCGTGGATGGAGACGTTGCAACGGGCCATCGCGCTGGAGCCGTCGCACCTCTCAGTGTACGCCCTCGCGCTCGAACCGGGAAGCGGGCTGGCCAGGCAAGTGGCGCGCGGGTTGGTGCTCCCCGGCGACGCGGCGCAGACCGAGGCGCTGGCGCAGGCCGAGGCGGCGCTGACCGCAGCCGGGTTTTCCCGCTACGAGATCTCCAACTACGCCCGCCCCGGTTTCGCCTGCCGCCACAACCTCGCCTGCTGGCGCGGCGAGGACTACTTGGGGCTCGGGCCGTCGGCCGCATCGCGCCTCGGACGGCTGCGCCGTACCGTGCGTGCCGACGTTGACGCCTATGGCGCGGCGCTGGCGGCGGGCCGGCCGCCTCCAGACGACGAAGAGACGCTCGACCCGGCCGACGACGCGGCGGAGCGGTTTGTCTTCGCGGTGCGACTCGCCGAGGGGTGCGACCCATGGGCGCACACGCGGCGCTGGCCCGCGGCAGCGCCCCTGGCCGCGGCCTGGGAACGGAAACTCGCCGCGCTCGCCCGCAACGGCATCACCGAAGCGTGCGCCCCGGGCTGCTGGCGCCTGACGTCCCGCGGCCGCGAGGTCGCCGACGCCGTCAGCCGGGAATTCCTGGCCGACTGATCCGCGCGCGAAAAAGCGCCAGTGAAAGAGCAGCTGAATTTGGAGGCTCTTGCCCTGGGAGACAGGGAAATTTGCGTCTCCTTTTCCGTTGACGCGTCTGCAGTGGGGGCTTATCCTAATCCCGCTAGTTGAATTGAGTGTGTGGCAAGGATCGTCAGCCGCATCGGACAGGGGAGATTCCGTGAGAAAACCGGACGCCCATACCGGCCCGATGTCAAGGGCCGCCGCTGCGGCTGTGCTCGTGGCGCTGGCGTCGGCGACGTCCGTCCGCGCCGCCGAAGCCGTGGCGCTGGCAGGCCCGGGATCGGATGCTGCCCTCGCGCAGCCCTGCGGCGTCTGGGGCGCGTTCCGCGCCGGGCCCGACCGCTCGATCGTCTCGACCTCCCCGGTCGACACCGCCCTCTCTTTCGGTGCTGACTGGTCGGC
>CAYVKQ010000095.1:8060-10055 GCA_964451945.1 uncultured Lentisphaerales bacterium | reverse complement strand
AGGGGAATGTGTCGAGGGAATCGATAGAGTCGATAAAATCGAAGGAATCGATTCATTCGATTATCTCGATTTCGTCGATTCTCTCGCTTCTCCCCTCTTCCCCTACGCCACCCCTTTGGCCACGGCGGCGAGGAGGCCGCCGTGGAGCAACAGCCGCCTCTGGCGGTCGCTGAGCGCGGCGGTCACGGCGAAAGTCGTTCCCTTCGTACGGTTGCATACCGTGGCGCGGCCGTCGCCGGCGACGGCGTCGCGCAACCCCTCGATCACCAGCGCGTCGCCCTGGCCGATGCCGTCGTAGGCGGCCGGGTCGTCGAAGACGAAGGGGACGATGCCGAAGTTGATCAGGTTGGCGCAGTGGATCCGCTCGATGCTCTTGGCGATCACCGCCCGCACACCGAGGTACATGGGGCACAGCGCCGCATGCTCGCGGCTCGATCCCTGGCCGTAGCTCTCCCCCGCCACAATCACGTTGTGCCGGCCGGCGTCGCGGGCGGCCGTCGCGTTGGCGTAAAACGCCTTGTCGACGTTCTCGAAGACATACCTGGCGTACTGCGGAATGTTCGAGCGGTATTTGAGGCGCGCCCCCGCGGGCATGATGTGGTCGGTGGTGATCTTGTCGCCGACGGTGATCGTGGCCACGCCGTCGAGCCGCTCCGGCAGCGGCTTCCCCGCCGGCACCTCGCCGATGTTGGGGCCGCGGACGACCGGCGTCCCCGGAACCCCCTTGCCGGCGGTCTCGCGGAAGAGAAACAGGCTGTCGTCGATCGGGAAGCGCTCCGGCGCATCGACCCGGGGGAGGTCGGCGAGCGCGCGCGGGTCGCTGAAGCGGCCGCTCAGCGCGGCCGCCGCCGCCGTCTCGGGGCTGACGAGATAGACCTGCGCCGACTGCGTGCCGCTGCGCCCCTCGAAATTGCGGTTGCTGGTGCGCAGGCTCACGGCGTCCGTTCCCGGCGACATGTGGTTGCCGATGCAGAAGCCGCAGGCGTTCTCGAGGATGCGGACCCCGGCGGCGATCAGCTCGCCCAGCAGCCCCTCCCGCGCCAGCATCAGCACCACCTGGCGCGAACCGGGGGCGACGCCGACCTCGACCTCGGGATGGACATGCTTGCCGCGGAGCAGCAGCGCCACGGTCTTGAGGTCGCGGTAGGAGGAATTGGTGCACGACCCGATCAGCACCTGGTTGACCCTCTTCCCCGCCAGCGAGGCGATCGTGGCGACGTTCCCCGGCGAGTGGGGACAGGCGGCGAGCGGCTCGAGCGCGGCGAGATCGACCTCGACCTCCCGGTCATACACGGCGTCGGCATCGGCCGCGAGCGGTGTCCAGTCGCCGGGACGCCCCTGGGCGGCGAGAAAGGCCCGGGTGACGTCGTCGCTCGGGAAGACCGAAGTCGTGACCCCCAGTTCGGCGCCCATGTTGGTGATCGTGGCGCGCGAGGGGACGTCGAGCGTCGCCACGCCGGGGCCGCCGTATTCGATCATTGTGCCGACATTCCCCTTGGTGCCGAAGAGCGAAAGGACGTGAAGCGCGACATCCTTGGCCGAAACCCCGGCGCGGAGTTCCCCCGAAAGGCGGACCCGCGTGACCCTGGGGCAGGTCAGGTAGAACGGTCCGCCGCCCATGGCCACGGCCACGTCGATGCCGCCGGCGCCGATGGCGAGCATCCCCAGCCCGCCGCCGGTGGGGGTATGGGAATCGCTCCCCAGCAGCGTCTTGCCCGGCTTGCCGAAGCGCTCGATGTGCAGCTGGTGGCAGATGCCGTTGCCCGGCCGCGAATAGATCACCCCGTAGCGCTGCGCCACGCTGCGCAGGTAGGCATGATCGTCGGCGTTCTCGAAACCGACCTGGATCGTGTTGTGGTCGACATAACTCAAGGAGATCTCGGCCTTGGCGCGGTCCAGCCCCATGCTTTCAAACTGCAGGTAGGCCATCGTGCCGGTCGCGTCCTGCGTCAGCGTCTGATCGATGCGGATCGCGATTTCCGTCCCCGGCTTCAG
>CAYVKQ010000095.1:0-8050 GCA_964451945.1 uncultured Lentisphaerales bacterium | reverse complement strand
ATTAACAAATAATGTTGCAGAGAGTCTTTGCTCCCACCCCAGAAACCTGACATGACCAATCCCGATCCAGATACCTGTCTATCGACACTTTTATGGCCTTTTTCCTGTTTCCAATTCACCTCCCGACAGCTTGTCATTTGAAGCCGTCCGCCCGCCCGACCGTCAAGAAACAGCAATTCTCATTATGGAGATTCAACCATCAGCGTCGGGGTCGGTATCGGTATCGGTATCGACAAAAAACAAGGAATTACCCTCGACGCCCCTCCTGTGGTCGCGTATGCTGACGACATGCTTGGCCGCCTCCAGACCGGGACCGCTTCTGTCCGACAGCCATCCGTATTCGCCCAGGGGCGGAATTGTTCCATCCCGAAAGGATTCGCACATGGTTGATAATCTGGTGATCCTCGCCTACATCGTTGTCGTTCTCTATGTCGGCTACACCTGTCGCAAGCTCTCCGGCTTCAAGGAATTCGCGATCGCCCGCGGCGACTATGGTTGGCTGGCCATTTTCTGTACCCTCGCCGCCTCCTTCATCGGCGGCGGTTTCTCGACAGGCAACGCGGCGAAGGTGTTTTCTTCGGGAATGGCCTATCCCGTCGCCATGATGGGGTTCAGCCTGCAGATCATCCTGGTGGCGCTGTTTGTGGCGCCGCGTGTCAAATCGTTTCCGGGTGCGGTTTCGGTCGGAGATCTCATTGAACCGGCCTATGGGCGCCCTGCCCGGGTCATCACCGGACTGTTCGCCATGCTGATCTGCGGCGGCATTCTGGGCGCCCAGATCGGAGCGCTTGGTGCGGTTTTCAAAGTGTTTCTCGGCGTGCCGCCGCTGGTTGGCATCCTGACGGGAAGCGCTATCATCTTCTTCTATTCCACGGTGGGCGGCATGGCTGCCGTGGTGAAGACCGATATTGTGCAGTTCTGCCTGCTGATCCTCGCGACGCCGCTGTTGTTCGTCCTCGGCGTCCATGCCTGCGGCGGCTGGCCGGCCTTTGTGGCGCAGATTCCGGCGTCCCACTTGGAGGTAATCGGAAGCCACATGCCGCCGCAGGCATTCGCTTCCCTGTTCCTGGTGTTCCTGCTGGGTGAGACGCTGGTCCCGCCCTATGTGCAACGACTGCTGATCGGCCGGTCGGCAGCCGCCACGGCGAAGGGCAACCTGTGGAGCGGCGTGGTATCGGTCCCCTTCTTCCTCCTCACCGGGGCCTTGGGGCTGGTGGCCCTCCAACTGGATCCGGAAATGGCGGCGAACCTAGCCATGCCGGAAGTGGTGAAGCGGGTGGCGCCCGTCGGCGTCAGCGGGTTGATCATCGCGGGCGTCATCTCGATTGTGATGTCCTCGGCGGACTCATTCCTGAATGCAGCCTCCGTAGCGCTGGTGCAGGACGTGATCAAGCCGCTCCGCAAAGAGGCGCTGCGTGACCGCCAGAATCTCGTGATCGCCCGGATCGCCAATCTGCTGACCGGCGCGATCGCCATGGTGTTCGCGGTGACGATTCCCAACGTGCTGGACATTCTGATCGCCGCCTATGACTACTGGGCGCCAACCGTGCTGGTTCCCCTGGTGGCGGTTCTCCTGGGCTGGCGCGTCTCCCGGAGTTCGTTCTACGCGGCCGCGTTGGCGGGCGTCAGCGGCATGCTGGTGTGGAGCCGCGGACTGGGCAACCCCGGCGGGGTGCACGGTCTGGTGGTGGGCACCGGCCTGAGCCTGGCGGCTTTTGCATTCGCGAACGGGTTGCAGCGGCTCGGGTCTCCAGCGGGCAGTCGGAACGGTAGGCCGGACCGGTGCCGCACGCCCGCCGTGACTTCCTTCTGATCCCGATCCGCCCGACCTCGCCGACCACCTTCAGCCGCCGATCTCCCGCAGCAGGCCGTGCGCCGCCTGCACCAGTTTCGCGCCGGCGGCGGCGGTAAACATGCTGCACGCCGCCTCGTAGCCGCCCTGTTTTTCGGCTTCCGGCGTGACGATGTACCCCTGCAGTTCGCCGTTGGCCAGCGCGATCACGATCAGGTTGCCGCCACCCTCGCGCTTGACTTCCAGCGCGTACTCGACAAACAACTCGCCCGGCAGACCCACGAGGCGCGTACCGCCCACGCGAAGCACCTGCACTTCGGCGGGAAGCACCCGCGCCTGCCAAGGCGCCAAGCGCCCCTCGGCCTGGGCGCGGGCGAGAACCACGCGCTCTTCGGCGCCAAAAACCGCGCATTCCGCAGTACGCACCGGACCGTGCCCCGCCCCTGCGCGCGCCAGCCGCTCGTAGTGCGCCCGCGCCTCGGCCAGCAGCGCCTCGGCCTCGGCCACGGCGGGAAACCGCCGCGGCTGCAGATCGACCAGCCGGTGCGCGGCGGCAAGCGCCGGCGCCTCGTCGAACGCCTCGGCCGGCAGCGCCTCGAGGGCGGTGCAGACCGCCTCGCCCAACCGCCCGCCGAGCCGCTCGGCCTCGGCGAAGGTCTGCTCCCGCACGTGGTAGCGCGGACTCTGGTTGCCCGATGGGCCGGTGTGGTAGAGCACCGCGGCGCCGGGAAAACGCCGCTGGATGGCGGCGCGGGTGAAGCCGGGAAAATCGGACGACACCAGCAGCGAGTCCTCGTGCAGCACGGTCGGGTGCATGGCGTAGGCCAGCAGCACCGCCAGCGGCCGTCCTTCGCGTGTCGCCACGTAGAGCAGGCCTGCCTCGGGGTCGCGAATGCCGTCGGGGCTCAGCCGGTTGCAGCCGACGCCGTCGACCGTCGCGGCGGTCGCCGCCACCCGCGCCGGCACCGTCCTCCGCCACGCCTCGACCGCCGCATCGACGATCGCCGCCTCGAACCGGGCCATGTAGGCGGGATCGGGCGGCGTCATCACCGGATCGGCGGACATGCTCAGGTACTCGAACGTGACCGGTCCCGAATGGGTGTGCGTGGCGCTGATCAGGATGTTCCCGGACGCCACGCCGGTTGCCGCGTGGATAGCCGCGCGGCAGCGCGCCGCGGTCGCGCGCTCGACAAAGAGGATGTCGACCGCGACCACGATCAGCGCGGTTTCCGCCGTCTTGAGGCAGAGCGCCGTCGCGTACAGGGGATCGTGCACTCCCCGGGAAATCCGCGGCACGTGCGGATAGCCCACCAGGAACATCGGCTCGCGGGGGGTGATGTCCACCACCCCCGTCCCCGCCTGCAGACCCATCGCGCTCACTCCCCCACCGCTTCGGTGGTGTGATTCTTCTGCGACGCCAGCGCCGCCGTGAAGAGGCGGTGGCTCAGCAGCGCCTCTTCCGCCGTGACGCATCCGGCGAAGGGGCGCAACGGCTTCCCGTGCGCCAGTTCGTAGAGAAACGCCGCCCACATCTGCTGGATCGAATCGGTGAAGCCGAACTGGAAGATGCCGCCGGTGATCGTCTTGAAGGCGGTGTCGTAGCCGGTCTGGATGCTCCCCCACACCTGTTCGCCGCCGGTGTAGTCGAGTACCTCCAGCACGTCGGCGCGCACACTTGACCAGCGGACCGACGTCCGGGTGCCGAAAATCTCGATGTACCAGTTGTTCTTCTGGCCCGGCGAAATCCGCTGCAGTTTGATGGTCCACGGGAACGGTTCGCCGTCGGCGGGGTTCGTCGCCTCGCAGAGCAGCGTCGCGTTGTCCCATGTCTTGCAGGGGACGCGTCCGCCCTTGCCGTCGGGGCGCTCCTTGACGATGTCGCTCAGGACGGCGCGCACGTTTTTCGGCCGCCAGCCGGCGCGGAAGCCGACATGGCAGGCGTGCATCCCGAGGTCTCCCATCACACCGTACTCGCCGTTGAACTCGATCATCCGCTTCCAGTTGATCGGCTTCTGCGGGTCGAGGTCGCTGGAGTGGAGGAACCCCGTGTTGGCCTCGATGATCCGGCCAAACCGCCCCGCGTCGATCATGCCGCACAACTGCTGCACGGCGGGAAAGAACGGCGACTCCGACGAACCGCGCACCACCACCCGCGGATGCCGGCGGGCAGAGGCAACGATCGCCTCGCACGCCGGCAGGTCGATGCCGAACGGTTTCTCCCCCATCAGGTGCCTGCCCGCCTCGATCACGGCGGTGTAGATTTCGCGGTGCAGGTTGTGCGGCACCGCCACGTAGACCGCCTCCACCCCGGGATTCGCCAGCAGCTCGCGGTAGTCGGCCGTGGTCTGACGCACCGACGGAAAGTGGTCGGTGTACCAGGGAAAGATCGCCGGGTTGCGGTCGCAGACCGCCGCGATCTCGGGACGCACGCCGAGATCGGACAGATGGCACCAGCGCGCGGCGGCGCTGGCGAATTCGCGGCCCATGAGTCCGGCGCCGATGATTCCGAATTTGACCGTCTTCATGTGAGTGCGCGCTCCGTTTCGGCGATCGCCTCTTCGATGATTTCCAACCCCTTCAGCAACACGGCATCCTCCATGATGATCGGCGGACTCATGCGCAGGATATGGCCAGCCGGCACCCACGCCAGTCCCTTGGCGAAGGCACGCTGGTAGACCTGCTTGCCCGCCTCGTCGAACGGCTCCTTGGTCGCCCGGTCCTTGACCATCTCGATCCCCATCAGGCACCCCTTGGCGCGGACGTCGCCGACGATCGGATGGCGCGACATCATGCCGCGCATGTAGTCCAGCGCGAGCTTCTCCAAGTGCTGCGCGCGCGCCAGCAGGTTTTCCTCCTCGATGACCTCGATGCTCGCCAGCGCCGCCGCGCAGGCCATGGGGTTGCCACCGTAGCTGCTCGACGCCGAGATCGACTCGAACGACTCCATGAACGGCTCGCGCACGGCGACGGCGGTGACCGGGAAGCCGTTGCCGAACCCCTTGCCGAGGGTGACGACGTCGGGCACCACGTTCCAGTGCTCGCAGCAGAGGATCCTGCCCGTGCGGCCCATGCTGGTGAGCACCTCGTCGGCCATCAGCAGGATCTTGTGCGAGTCGCAGAAGGCGCGCAACTTCGGCAGGAAGTCGTCCGGCGGGATCACCGAGCCGCCCCACCCCTGGATCGGCTCGAGCACGAAGGCGGCGACCTGGTGGGCCGTGGCGCGTCCCACATACTCCTCGTAGAAGGCGATGTAGGCGTCGGTGTCGATCTCGCCGCCGGGTTTGGTCCAGAGCGGACGGTAGGGATTGGGACGCGGCAGCATGTGGAAGCCGGGGGCGCGCGTGGGGCCGTAGACGGACGAGCGGATCTCGCCCATCGAGACGGCGCCGTACGTCTTGCCGTGGAAGTCGTTGAAGCAGGAGAGCATTTCGTGCCGACGCGTCGCGGCGCGGCAGACGCGCTGGCCCGCCTCGACGGCGGTTGTCCCGGAGTCGTAGAGCTGGAAGCCCTTCAAATCGCCTGGCAGGACCGCCGCCATTTTCTCCATCAGCTGCGTCTTGATCGGGGTCGTGAAGTCGTGCGCGTTCATCAGCGTCCCCGCGTACTTGCGCACCGCCTCGGTCACCTTGGGATGGCAGTGCCCCAGCGTCGTGACGTAGATGCCGGAGGAGAAGTCGATGTAGTCGTTGCCGTCGACATCGCGCAGCGTGCAGCCGCGGCCCGATTCGAAGGCCACGGGGAAAAGCTTCACCTGGCCGCTCAGCCCCTTGAAGTGCCGGGTGCAGCGCGCGTGCCACTCCTTGGACTTCGGGCCCGGCGGCGGCGTAACGATCCGCGGATAGCGGCTGAGGTCGACATGCGCCCAATCGGATTGCTTCATTGTTGTACTCCTGTTTGTGGTGTGGCGTTTCTGAAAAAAGGTTGCGTCAACTGCGGCCGCCGCGCCTGCCGTTCCCGCCGCCGGGCAGGATGACCGTCACGCCGGCCCTCCGGAGCGCCGCCAGCAGGCGGGGCGGCGCACCGCGGTCGGTGATCAGGCCCGACCAGTTCTTCAGCGTGCCGACCCGCGCTAGCGCGGTCCGGCCGAGCTTCGAGCTGTCGGCCACGATGTAGACGCGCCGCGCCGCCGCTGCCAGCTTGGCGATGAGTCGGGCCAGCGACAGCGAGGCGCTGGTCGCGGTCCCGGCGGCGTCGACCGCGTCGGTGCCCAGAAAGGCGACATCGGCGCGGAGGCCTTCGACGTTCGCCTCGGTCAGCGGTCCGGCCAGATCGGGCGCTTCGCGGCGCAGCGTGCCGCCCAGGAGGATCAGATCGAGACCGGCGACGTACTGCAGCTCCGAGGCGATCGGCAGCGAAGTGGTGATGACCGTCTTCACCGGCCGCGTCTTGAGCGCGCGGGCCACGGCCAGCGTCGTGGTCCCCGAGTCGAGCACCACCGACTCCCCCGCTTCCACCAGCGCGGCTGCCGTCTGCGCAATGGCGGCCTTGGCTTCGCGGTGCGCCTCTTCGCGCGCCAAAAACTGGAAATCGAACGTCACGCGCGCCGCCGGGGCGGCGCCGCCATGGGTCCGCGTGATCCGCCCCTCCCGCGCCAGCGCGTCGAGGTCGCGGCGAACCGTCATCTGGCTGACCGCCAGCGCCACGGCCAGCCGCGCCACCGGGCACTCGCCCTCCGCGCTCAACCGTTCAAGGATCCGCTGGCGTCGCGTGACCGAGTTCATACGCCTGCCCCGCCCGGTCGGAAGGTCCGCCGCGGCCGCACCCAGGTGGACGCCAGTTCGTCGAAACCGCCCCACCCGAGCGCCCGCGCCGCCAGCATCGCGGCCCCCAGGCTGGTGGGTTCGGGACACTGCAGCGCCGTCATCGGGATACCGGTGAGGTCGGCCTTGATCTGCAGCCAGATGTCGCTGCGCGCGCCGCCGCCGGCGCAGCGGATCTCCTCGGGACGGGCGTCGCCGCCCAGGACACGCACGTGTCCGTCCAGCGCCCGCGCCACGCTTTCGAGAATGCAGCGCGCCTCGCAGCCGCGGGTACGCGCGGAGGCCGGTCCGTCAAACCCGTCGGCCACCGCGCGCGACAGGGCGTCGGCCTTCAGGGTCAGTCCGCCGGCGCCGGCCGGCGCGGCCACCGCCAGCTCGTCGAGCGCGGCATAGGAGGGGCGGTCGGGCAAACCGTTCTGGTACCACTCCAGCATGTTTGCCGAAACCGAACCGAACGACATGCGGAAAAAACGGTCCGCGGCCCAGGCGGGCCCCTGATAGAAGAGCTGGGGGGTATCGGTCATAGCCGTGGCGCAATGGACCACCGCCAGCACCGTGCCCGTCGTCTCCGAGACCCGCCCCGGCGCCACGTTGCCGACGCCGATCGCGCCCGTGTACTGGTCCAGCGCCCCCATCACGGCGCGGCAGGAGGCGGGGAGTCCGAGCGCCGCCGCCGCCGCGGGCCGGAGCGGACCGAGGTCGCTCCCGGCGCGCACAATCGGCGGCAGCGCGATGCCGTCCAGCTCCGCGGCCTGGCAGGCCTGCGGGATCCAGGAAAGCGTCCGGTTGTCGCACAAGACCGAAAGCCCGGCGACGCCACCCTCGGTCGCCGCCGACCCGGTGAGCCACTCCAGCCAGTAGTCCGAAAGCAACCGCAGCGAACGGGCGCGCTTCCGCATCGCCGCATCGCCGGACAACAGAAAATGGAGCTTGGATGCCATGAAGGTCGGCCCCACCTCCGGCACGCCGGTCACCGAGCGGTTCGCGAGAAGCGCACGCATGACCCCCGGACCGCCCGGCGCGCCCGCCGAACGCTTGTCGGGCCAGAGTACAAACGGCAGCAGCGGCCGCCCCTGCGCGTCCAGCAGGGTGAAACTGTTGGCCTGGGTGGCGAAGGAGACCGCGGCCACCTTGTCCCCGAGGTCGGGACGCGCCTTCAGCGTCTGCCCGGTCGCGGATCGCAGCGTCTCCAGAAACGCCCCGGGCTCCAGCTCCCAGAGATCGGGCAGCGGATGCGCGATCGGCGGCGCCACGCGCGCGGACGCCCGCAAGACGCCGCCGCCGTCAAACAGACAGGCCTTGAAGTAGGTCGTCCCCAGGTCAACGGTCAGAATGGCTCGTTGTGTCTCCACGCGGCACCTCTTTCGGATCGGCATGCCGGGCGTTATACTGTTCTTTTCGCACAGAGTCAATCACAATCGAACACAGGCGACGGGGATCGAAATCGGGGTCGGCATCGGAATCGTCAGTCAAAATATGCGGGGTCCGTCCACACGGT
>CAYVKQ010000094.1:0-10084 GCA_964451945.1 uncultured Lentisphaerales bacterium | reverse complement strand
GTTGGCCTCGTGGTTGGGGAAGGTGCCGTCGGGTTCGGCGAAGAGCGGATCGATCTCGAGCAGCCCTTTCAGCGTCTTGGCCTCCCAGATTCCCATGCCGTTGGCCATGTCGGCGGCGATGCGCACCGGCGAGGCCGTGCGGTTGAAACGGGCGACGTGGGCCGTATACTCGGGGAGGATGTCGTAGGCGGTGACCTTCCCCGGCCGTGCCGCCGGAGGGGCATAGTCGTTGCCGCCGACGATCCGTTCGATGTCGGTGATGCCGGTGGCGCCGGAGAGCGGCACCGCCTGGGCGCGGCAGAGTTTGAAGCCGTTCCATTCGCCGGGGTTGTGCGAGGCGGTGATCATCACCGAGGCGTCGGCGCCCAGTTTGCCGTTGGCGTGATAGGACATCGGCGACGAGCACCAGCCGAGATCGATCACATCGGCGCCCTGTTCCGTGATCCCCCTTGCCAGGGCCGCGAACAACGGTTCCGAGTGCGGCCGGATATCCCGCCCGACCACCACCTTGCGACACGAACGCCCCAGAAAGGTGACAAAGGCCCGTCCGATCCGGTAGGCCGTCTCCTCGGTCAGGTCGACGCCATAGACGCCGCGAATGTCATACGCCTTGAAGATGCCCGCCATACATCGGTCTCCTTCCACTCCCTTTCGCGAAAACCACCCCTGCGTGTTGCACTCATGCAAAATAGGGGCCAAGTATAAGGGCCGGGCAGGTGGGAAGAAAGGCAAAAAGGCGGCGGGGGAAGGGAATACCGCGGGATCCGCACACGGCGCTACACGTACGTGCGAGACAGGCAGTGCCCCTGGCTGCTGTACGACGATGAGCGCGACCCATGCCAAATGCACAACGTGGTGCATGCGCCCGAGGCCGCCGCGCTGCTGCGGGAACTGGACCATGCGCTCACCCGGAAACTCGGCGCGCATCAGGATGAGTTTCTTCCGGGTATGGAGTACATCAGGCAATGGGGCTACAAGGTGGCGGCGAACGTCACGGTGCCCTACATGGAGTAGGCGGAAGAGTCGCGGGGATTGTTGTGCGGATGGCAGTCCTGATGAGGGGGACTGCTTAATCATGATCGCAATCGTAATCCCACTACTAATCCCCCAACAAGCGCCGATCCGACTCGTAGACGGCTCCCCGTATATGCACACGATCAGGGGGATGTGCTGCAGTGCACGACCACGTGCAGGGCTACAGCACGATTGCGAGTACGATTACGATCACAAATGAACAATCTCATCATCAGAGCTGCCATGCGCCCGGGATTTTTCCCCGTCCACGTTTCTCATTGACTTCTCTCTTCAAGGCAAATACCGTATCACCAACAAGATGAAATTCCGAGTTGCCTTTCCATATCGGCCGCGGAAGGAAGAAAACGGCAATGAAAAGCCCATTTGCTCCGTTTTTGGCGTCGGCGGCGCTTCTCGCCGCTTCGAGCACGGTGTCGGCGATCGATGTGTCCGGTGAGCTGACGGCACGGCCGGAACCATACGTCTGGGACGACACCTCCCAGCCGTATGTGCTCGTGGGGCACCTGACCGTGAACCCGGGTGCGACGCTGGAAATACGGCCAAGCGTGCGGGTGGTTGCGCGCGGCTACGACTCCACCATATACGGCAACAAATACATCTACGATCTGACCGTGGACGGGATCCTGGAGGCGACGGGGGTGGCGTTCGCCGAATACACCGACATCAAGGTGCGCAGCGGCGGAATGCTGCGGCTGACCAACGTGTCGGTCTCCGGCGCCAACGCCACTCAAGAGGGCTCGCAGATCCAATTTCAGGCCGGTTCAGCCGGTACGTTGCGCTATTCGCAGTTCATGATTCCGCTTGCCTTGAGCGGCGAGGCGACGCTCTCCATCCAGGAGAACGATTTTGCATCGAGCTCCGTCACGGCCTCTGGCAGTTCCGCCGCCACCATCGACCTCACCCGCAACTGGTGGGGCACGACCGATGCGACGGCCATTGGCCAGAAAATCACCGATTACCACGACCCGACCGTGGGGACTCGGCCGATCATTCTTTTCGATCCGCCCCTGCCCGCGGTTCCGGGCGTCAGTCTGCTCTATGTCATGTCCTGCACCCCCATCGGGCCGGTGAATGCACTGACCGGAACGGTGCAGGTGACCTTCAACCGCGACATCAACCCGGCTACGTTCACGCCCGCGGATGCGCGGCTCACCCTGCTCGGCCAGTCCTGGACGCCGACGGCCGTGGAGATGGTGCAGGGGAACGTGTGGCGCGTGAGCTTTGCGAACCCGCTGACCGAGGGCAGCTACACGCTCGAAGTCGGCCCGCAGATCGCCGATGGCTCCGGAAACCTGATGGACCAGGACCTCGATGGTAATCGCGGCGAACCGGGGGTGGATGCCTTCCGCACCACCATCGTCATGGACCTCACCGCTCCCCGCATCACCCAGCACAGCCCGCGTGGCGACCTGGCCGGGACCGTGGCCTCCATCGAAACGATCTTCACCGAGCCGATCCTCCAGTCCAGCTTCCAGGCCGCCGATGTGGTCATGGTCGGCCCGGGGGCGTCACCTGTGGCCGTCACCGGCATTGCCCGCCTGACCGACAGCCGCTACCGGATCAACTTCCCCGCCCAGACCGCCCTCGGCCAGTACCGCCTGACCATCGGCCCGAACGTCACCGACCCGGCCGGCAACGCCCTGGACCAGGACAACGACCGCATCCCCGGCGAAACCAACGACGTGTACCTCGCGACGTTCAACCTCGTGGACGTGGACTTGCGCATCACCTCGGTGCAGTCCAGCACGAACGTGCTCTGGGCTGGCGATCCGGTCACGATCTCCTGGACCGGCACGAACGACACCGGCTACGCGCTGATGGGCGAATGGACGGATGCCGTCTACCTCTCCCTGGACGATCTCTGGGACTATGCCGACATCCCCATGGGATCCATCGCCCAGACCGGCGGCCTCCCTGCAGGCCAGGCTTACGCGAAGAACCTGGCTACCGTCGTGCCGGGCGTGCTGCCCACCAACTACTACCTCATCGTCCGTGCCGACTTCTTCAACCAGGAGATGGAGGCCGGCGACGAAGGCAACAACGTCACCGTCATCGGTCCCTTCCCGCTCTACGTCCACCCGCTGGCAACCAACGGGGCCGCGTCCGCCGGCGCCCTGTCCGCCGCCGACCGCTGGGACTACTATGTCCGCCGACTCGGTCCGGGCGAGAACCTGCGCCTCACGCTCGACGCCACCGGAGCCAACGCCGTCACCGAACTCTATGCGGGCATGGGGGTCCTTCCCACCCGCCAGGCCTACGGCGCGCGCACGCTCTGCGGCGGCCCGGACGGCGAACTGGTCGTGCCGGGCACCTACGACGGCGGCGAGTGCTACATCGGCGTCTATGCCCAGCAGGCCGCCGGGACGGTTCCCTACATGCTGCGGGGGGAGACCTACGAGGTACTGGTGACCGGCCTGACGCCCGACTACCACGGCAACCAGGTCGTCGGCACGTTGACCCTCTTCGGCGACGGCTTCAACCAGACGACCCAGGTGCTGCTGGTCGCCTCCAACGGCGTGGCGTATGCCGCGACGGCGGTCACGCTTGTCTCCGGCAGCCAGTTGACCGCCCGGTTCAACCTGCCCGCCCTGCCGCCGGGTGTCTACGACGTGCGCGTCGTCAACGGCAGTGGCACGGTCTTCACGATCGAGGATGCCTTCACCCTCTACACCGGCAGCGGTCCCAAGCTGGAGGTCAACCTCGTGGTGCCCAACGCCCTGGGCTACCACGTGCCCACCACGCTCTGGCTGGAGTACGAGAACGCCGGCGACGCCCCCATGCCCTGCCCGATGTTCGTCGTCAAGGGCACGCGCGGCGCCATCCTGACCGCCGACGCCTCCTACGCCGGCCGGCGCGGCTACTGGGAAGTGGGCGGGTTCGCGAACCTGCCCGACGGACTCGGCAGCAACGTCGTCTGCTGGGCCACCGGCGCGGGCGCCACCCCCGGCACACTCCAGCCCGGCGGCTCGGGGCGCATCCCGATCTACTATCTCGGCTGTATGCTGCCCTGGGACTTCTCGTATCCGCCGATCGAGTTCTCCCTGGCCGCCGTTACCGGCGACGAGTCCGAGCCGCTCGACTGGTCCCAGGTCGCGGCGGACTCCCGCCCGGAATGGATCGCCGCGGACGTCTGGACCATCATGTGGGCCAACTTCGCCGGCCAGATCGGCGGCACCTGGGGCGACTTCGTGACCATGCGCGCCGAGGTCATGAACTACCTGCAATCGCTGGGCCAGAACGCCGCCGCCATAGACCTCAACGAGATTCTCGCCTTCGCGGTCGTCCAGGCCTCCTCCGCCAGCCCGTATCCGTCCCTGGCCGGCGCGGTGGACGTCTTTTCGCCCGCCCCCGGCATCCCGCTGGTCTTCAGCCGCGTCTTCAACCCCTCGCTCGAATCGCGCCACACCGTCGGAGCCCTCGGCCGCGGCTGGAGCCACAATTGGGACTTCTCCGTGCAGGTGCTCTCGAACCAGAACGTCATCGTCTGGGGGCCGGGCCGGAGCATGCGCCATTTCCAGAAGGCCGGCAGCGTCTACCAGGCCCTGCCCGGCGACTTCGGCACGCTCACCTACACGGGCGGTAAGTACAAGCTGACCGAAAAGGGCGGCACAATCTTCCAGTTCCGCACCGACATGCTGCTCGACTATGTCCAGGATGCCCATGCCAACAAGGCGACGTGCGCCTACACGAGCGGCCGCCTGACCGGCCTGACCCACTCCAGTGGCGACCAGCTCACCCTGGGCTACAACGCCCAGGGCCGCATCCAGTCCGTTACCGACCCAAACGCCCCCGGCACGGCGGACGACCACGTCGTGACCTACACTTGCGACCCCTCCGGCGAGCATCTCGCCGGCGTCCTGGCCCCCGGCGATCGGCAGACGCTCTATACCTACGTCGCCGCCGGCTCCAACGCCGTCCTACATGCCCTCCAGACGGTCACCTACCCCGACGCCCGCGGCATCGCCTTCGCGTACGACGACTACGGCCGGCTGACCCGCACCGAGGGCAACGGCGGGCTGAACCGCACCACGTTCGCCTACCCGGCCTTCGGCCAGATCCGCGTCGAGGACGACGCCGGCGTCGAGAGCGTGCTGCGCCTCGACGGACTCGGCCGCTGGGCCCAGGTCGAGCAGCCCGGCGCCGCCAGCACCGCGCGGCTGCAGTACAACGACAGCAGCCTGCCGACGGAACTGCGCGGCCCCGAGGGTCAGCTCTACCGCTACGCGTACGACGCCAAGGGCAACGTGACCCAGATCACCGACCCGCTCGGCGGCGTCACCCGTTTCACCTACCACCCGACGCTCAACAAGCTCACCTCCGTCACCGACGCCAACAACCACACCACGTCCTACGGCTACGACGCCCAGGGCGGCGTGACCAACATCACCTACGCCAACACCACCACCGAGTACTTCCAGCGCGACGCCCAGGGCCGGGTCACCCGCTGGACCAACCGCCGCGGCCAGCACGTGGACTACACCTACAACGCCGCCGGCCAGTTGACGAACAAGAACTACTCGACGACGACAGCCGTCGACTACCAGTACGGCTACGACACCCGCGGCAACCTGACCTGGATGAGCGATACCAACGGCATCACCAGCTTCACCTACAGCCCCTCCACCAACTGGCTGACGCGCATCGACTATCCCGGCGGCCAGTGGTTCACCTTCGCGTACGACAGCGCCGGCCGCCGCACCCGGCGCACCGACCAGCTCGCCAACGTCGTCAACTACACCTACGACACGGTCGGCCGCCTCGACGTCATGACCGACGGCGACGGCGCCCCGATCGTGGACTACGACTACGACGCCGCCGGCCGCATCGCCCTCAAGACCCTCGGCAACGGCGTCTACACCACCAACACCTACGACATCGCCGGGCGCCTCGTCAGCCTCTACAACTGCCAGCCCAACGGCACGGTCCTGTCCAAGTTCCTGTACGACTACGACCCCTCCGGCCGCGTCCGCTCCATGGTCACGCTCGAAGGCACCAACACCTACGGCTACGACCTGCTCGGCCAGTTGACCGACGTGGTCTACCCCGACGGCACGCACATGGAGTACTTCTACGACCTCGTCGGGAATCGGCGGGAGGTGATCTCGAACGGGGTCGTGACGGCTTATGCAGCCGATGAAATCAATCAGTATACAGTGATGGGAAGCCAATTGTGCATCTACGACGCCGATGGCAACCTGCTCTCGGAGGAAGGGGCGTTCTCGACAAACCGCTACAAATATGACGCGGAGAACCGACTCGTCTCGATACAAACACAACAGGGAACAGAGGAGTATTCGTACACAGGGCACGGCCACCTAGCAACCATTCTCGATGTCACCGGTAGGAGGCGAGTGCGTCTTGAGGATCCCGCTTCGGCGGTTGGTTGTTTCGCCGAGTACACTAGCGATGGCGTGGCACATGCGCACTATCACTATGGTATCGGTCTTGTGAGTAGTGCGAGTAATGATCAGGATCGCATATTCTATACCTTCGACGCATCTGGCGATACACGCGAGGTGATTGGAAGATATGGCGAAACGATCCGCACCTACTCATCTTCGCCTTTTGGTGAGTTCTCCACGGGGGGAACCGTTATCGACCCCACGAAGGGCGGGGAGTGGGGGGCGATTGGTGGACTCGGCAGCATAGTTCATATGGGTTTGCGTGTGTATCATCCTGCACAAGGGCGTTTTGTCAGCAGGGATCCGGCAGGGTTGGTCACGGGCATCAACGCATATACATTTGCGGCAAACAATCCTACTGGTTCAGGGGATCCTCTGGGGACGGTGAAATGGACGTGCGGGTATGAAACAGAGATGTATGGGCACCGATTCTATGTTGAGGAGATGGAGTGTACGGCGGAGTCAGACTTCTACTTTGGGTCGCCATGCATCACTGGCGCATACGGGCTACAGGAGTTTACTGGCCAAAGGAGTTTGGGCACGTGCTCAACAACGAAACTCAGATTGAACTTCAACTCTCCCGAGGTCAAGAACTCTGCCACAATCAGGCGTGGAACTGAGGTGCATGAGGCAGCGCATGGCATTCTGTGCGAGAACCAAGTTGTACTGCCGTTTGACTCAGAAGAGTTCGTTGTGCGGGGCAAGGCAACTGAGGCAGCGTTCGTCGATATGGTTATTGAGCAAGACCCGTCAAAGGCTGCGGACTTGATTTTCCTATTTTCGTACGCAATCGAAGGCTTCCGGTTTGGCATTTTACCTGCCATGCAGAACTACATAGCCGAAAATGTCCGCTCGTTTGACCCCAACGACAAACTCGCTCCCGCCGGCTACGGCGACATGCACTACCTACAGGGCGGGGATGTGTTCTTCTACACGGTGCGGTTCGAGAACCAGTCGAAGGCGACCGCGCCGGCGCAGCGGATCATCATCACGGACCGGCTGGACGACAACCTCGACCTGAGCACGCTGGAACTCGTGGAGATCGAGTTCGGCGGGAACCGGATCGACGTGCCGTGGGGGCTGAGCGAGTACCGCACGTCGGTGGCACTCAGCAACTGCACCGCCGACGTGAACGTCACGCTGGACTACGCCACGCGCACGATGACGGCCACGCTGACCGCCATTGATCCGGCCACGGGCTGGATGCCGACAGACGTGATGACCGGCCTGCTCTATCCGAACGACGCGACCGGCCGCGGCGAAGGTCAGCTCAGCTACCTCATCGCCGCCGACCTCGGGCTGCCCAGCGGCACGGTGATCTCGAACCAGGCGAACATCGTCTTCGACTGGAACGACCCGATCGTCACGCCTGTGGTCTTCAACACCATCGACAGCGGCGCCCCGTCAAGCGGCGTGACCGCCCTGCCGTCGCATTCGAGCGGCAGCGGGTTCTGGGTCTGCTGGGAGGGTGCGGACGATCCGGGCGGCTCGGGCGTCGCCGAGTACGACATCTATGTCTCGACCGACCGCGAGCCGTTCGCCCTCTGGCTCTACGGCACAACCAACACCTGCGCCTGGTTCGAGGGCGAGGCGGGCCACACCTACGCCTTCTACAGCGTGGCCATCGACAACGTCGGCAACATCGAACCGCAGCCGGCCGGGGCCCAGGCCTGGACCTACCTCGGACCGGCGGAGGTCTACGTCGCGCTCGGCGGCTCGAATGTCTACCCCTACGCGTCCTGGGCACTGGCCGCCACGAATCTGCAAGCCGCCGTGGCCGCGCTGACCGAAGGCGGCGTCGTCCATATCGCCGACGGCGCGTACCGTCTGGCCGAGACCGTCGTCATCACCAACGCCGTCACCCTTCGCGCGGTGCAAACCGGCCACGGCGCGATCATGGATGGTCAGAACACGACCCGCTGCTTCACACTCAGGCATCCGGACGCGCGGTTGGAGGGGCTGACCATCCTGCGCGGGTCCGGCGTGCTCGGCGGCGGTGTGTATGTGGACGGCGGCGGCACGGTCTCGCGGTGTATCGTCGCCGAAAGCGGAGGGACCTATGGCGGCGGCATCTGCCTGAACAACGGCGGGCTGGTCGAGCATTGTGTCATCAGCAACAACGCCGCCACGTCACTCGGCGGCGGCATCTGGCAGCGCGGCGGGACGGTCCGCAACACCCTCCTGCGCGGCAACCGCGCGCCGACCGGCGGCGGACTCTACCTGCGCGACTCCGGCCTTGTCGAGCACGCGACAATTGGGCACAACACGGCCGACAACGAAGCTGGCGGCCTCTTTGTCGATTTCGGCGGCACCGTGCGCAATACGGTCATCCATGGCAATGCCGCGCCCGCGGACGCCGATCTCGGTCTGCTTGGGTTCGGCTACGCCTTCGAGCACTGCGCCGCCACGTTGGCCCCCGATGGATCCTCCGGCACGGTCACCGGCGATCCGCTGCTGGACGGCGGCCTGCGCCTCACCCTTGGCTCGCCCTGCGTGGACGCCGGTCTGGCGACCGGTCTCACGCCGGATCTGGCCGGCATCCCGCGGCCGCTCGACGGCACGGGCGACGGGGTGGCCGGCTACGACATCGGCGCCTTCGAATTGGTCCATCCCACCGCCGACACCGACCGTGACGGCATGGGCGACGCCGCCGAGCTGACCGCCGACACGGCGCCGGACGATCCGGACTGCTACCTCCGCATCACGGACATCCGCAAGACCGGAAGCGGGGTGGATGTGCATTGGCGGGGAGGGTGCCGCGTTCCACAGATCCTGGAAACGCGCGAGCATTTGACTGGACCCGCCGAGCCGTGGGTTCCCCTTCACACCGTGTCGCCGCCGACGCCTGTGCTCGGATCCTATCTGCACGGCGATCCGGTCGGCACACAGCGGTTCTACCGCATCCGAATCCCGTGAGGCCGGCTGATTGGCCGATTGGCAGGCGAAAATAACGCTTGTTGTCCCGCTTCGGAATGGGATACGATGCACGCGTACATGGTGTACGTTTTTTGTGCCCCGCGCACAAAGGAAAGGATGCTATGAAGAGTCTGATGATGGTTGCGGTGATGATCGCCGGGACGCTCGCGTTCGTCGGCTGCAAGAAGGAAGAAACCCTGGGCGACAAGCTCAACAAGGCCGCCAAGTCGGCCGAGAAGAGCGTCAGCGCAGCCGCCAAGGATGCCGAGAAGGCCGCCGAGAAGGCCGCCGACGCCGCCGAGAAGGCGGGCGAGGATGCGTCGAAGTCGCTCGGCGATGTGCTGAAGTAAGATCGAGTTTCCCAAAAAACGCCGGCGGGCCCCTGCGGGCCGCCGGCGTTTTTTGTTGTCACAGGGAGGTTTCTGCACACACCGAACCCTGAACCCTGAACCCTGAACCCTGGTTTCCTGTTCCTGCCGGGGCCTCACTTCAGGAACAACTCGATCACCGGGACCGCCACATCGGGTTTTTTCTGCGGCAGGTTGACGACGCACGTGTTCGGCTTCCCGCCCGAGCCGATCTGTTGTGCGTGCCAGCCGTCCAGGCCGATGGTGAGCTGCGAGGCGTCGTGCAGGAGCTGGGCGTACTCGACTTTGTCGCCGAGGCCTTCGATATAGAGCCGCCCGTAGGGCCAGGCGAAAACGTGGACGTAGAGGCGCCTAGTTTCGGGG
>CAYVKQ010000093.1:0-10088 GCA_964451945.1 uncultured Lentisphaerales bacterium | reverse complement strand
GTTGCGCCCGACGTAGCGCACCCGGACCTGGTCGAGCGCGTCGGCGTCCGCGGCGGCGCGCGCCTCGTCCAGCGACTGTCGACAGCTCTGCTCCAACTCGGCTAGCGTCATATCCCACCCGTTGTCTCGTGTTCCTGTGTGCGCGGTGCAAATCCCGCAGCAATTAAAACGTCAGTTTAGCACGTCACCGCCACCGGGTAAAAAGGTTTCACCGGCCTCCGCAATTGCCAAGCGCCCGTATTTGTGGCTTAATACACCCATGCAGCCACAGCGCCAGGCAGAATCGCTCAACCAGCGGAACCCCGCGTTCGACAACCGGCTCCGCCCGTCGCGCTTCGACGATTTCGTGGGGCAGGAGCGGGTGCGCGAGCGCCTGCTGCTGGCGGTGGAGGCGGCGAAGCGGCGCGGCGAGTCGCTCGACCACGTGATCCTCTCGGGGCCGCCGGGGCTGGGCAAGACGACGCTGGCCTACATCCTGGGCGAGGCGATGGGGGTCCACGTGAAGGCGACGTCGGGACCGGTGATCGACAAGCCGGGCGACCTGGCCGGACTGCTCACCTCGCTCGAACCGGGCGACATCCTCTTCATCGACGAGATCCACCGCATGCAGCGGACCGTCGAGGAGTACCTCTACTCGGCGATGGAGGATTTCGTCATCGACATCATGATCGACCAGGGCCCCAATGCCCGCTCGGTCCGCCTCGACCTTCCCCGCTTCACCCTGGTCGGCGCGACGACCCGCAGCGGCCTGATTTCGGCGCCGCTCCGTTCCCGTTTCGGGCTGGCCAACCGCCTCAACTACTATCCCGCCGACGAACTGAAGACCATCGTCGCCCGCTCGGCGGCGCAGTTGGAGGTGGTGATCGACGACGCCGGCGCGCTCGAGATCGCCGCGCGTTCGCGCGGCACGCCCCGCATCGCCAACAACCTCCTCCGCCGCGTCCGCGACTACGCGCAGGTCCGCGCCGACAGCGTCATCACCAAGCCGGTCGCCGCCGAAGCGCTGGCGATGCTGGAGATCGACCCCTACGGGCTCGACGAGATGGACAAGCGGCTGCTGGAGGTGCTGGCGGTGAAGTTCGGCGGCGGTCCGGTGGGGCTGACCAACCTCGCGGTCGCCGTGGGGGAGGAACCCGACACGATCGAGGAGGTCTACGAGCCCTACCTGATCCAGGAGGGGTATCTGGAACGGACGCCCCGCGGCCGCATGGCGACTGACCTCTGCTACTCGCGTCTCGGTCTGCCGCAACAGGGGCGCCGCGCGGCGCCCGCCCAGACCGAGCTGCGCCTCTAAGCGCGGTTCAGGGTCAGTGGCTGATGTTTCAGCCTCAGTACAGCGCGGCGGGGCCGTAGAGCTGCTGGTAGAAAAGGAAAACCAAGGCGCCTGTGACGAGGATCGCCGCGACGGCCGCGACGAGGAACACCGGGTTGCACGAGTCCTTCACGGGAAGGCCCGATTCCTCTGGCGACAGCGGCGTCAGGGCCGGTTCCGCCTCGCCGCCTTCGACCGGCGGAGCGATCGAAACCGCGCCGGGGCGCTTGACCCGGATGGTCCGTTTCTGCGTGAGCGGAATGTTGTCGGCGGCGGTCGGTGCCGCGGAGACCCCTTCGGTGGCCAGGATCGGGGCGGTCTTCGAGGGGATGGGGTGTGGCGCGATCGGCGCCGTGGCGCGGGGGCCGGGCGGCGTAACAGCCGTCGGCGGGTGGACCGCCGGCACCTTCAACGTCGGCATTTCAGAGGGGCGTTTCAAGCGGATGGTTTTCGGCGCACCGTCCGCGGCGGCCAGCGGCGCAGCCGCTGTTTCGCCACCGATCGCCGCTTCGAGGGAGATGCGCGACGTCTTTGACTTGGCCGCCTGCACCTGCGAAGCCGACGGGGGCTTGGGGCCCGGCGGCAGTGGGTGGGCACCGGGCTGCGGCGGCGGCATGCCGCCGGGAGCGGGCGGGCGCACCACGCGGATCGTCTTGGGCAGGGCGCCGGCAGCGTCGTCCGCGGGTGTTGTCGCCGCATCTTCCGGCAGCGTGATGCGCGACGTGCGGCGCGGATTGGCAGGCCCGGCCGCAGGCGCCAACGCCTCGGGCGGCGCCGTGATGCGCGACGAGCGGCGGGGGTCGCCGGCGAGCTGCGCCGACGCCTCGGGCGGCGCCGTGATGCGCGACGAGCGGCGCGGGTCGGCGGCGGCCGGCGCAGGCTTGGGGAAGGGCGAATCCTTGGGCGGCGGCACCGGGGCGCGCGTCTGATCCGGATCGGGATGCTGGTCTTGTTCAGCCATGGGGGACCTCCGTTCGCATGACGGTCAGACCGTCATGACCTCCGCTTCCTTGTTCTTGAGTTCTGTGTCGATGGCCGCGGTATGGCCATCCGTCAGCTTCTGGATCTCGGTCAGCGCGGCGTCGCGCTCGTCCTCGGTCGCGGCGCCTTTCTTCTGCAGGGCCTTGGCCGCCTCGTTGGCGTCCCGCCGCACGTTGCGGACCGACACTCGCGCCTCTTCGGACTGCCGTTTGGCGACCTTGACGATCTCTTTGCGCCGCTCTTCGCTCAACTCGGGGATGGGAAGACGGATCACGCGCCCGTCGTTGCGCGGGGTCACGCCGATGTTGGCCGCCAGGATCGCCTTCTCGATGTCGGGGAGCGCCGTCGGGTCATAGGCGTTGATCACGATCAACCGCGGTTCGGGGACGGAGATTCCCGCCATCTCGCGCAAGCGGGTCGGCGTGCCGTAATAGGGCACCTGGATGTTCTCGACCATCGCGGGCGAGGCCTTGCCGGTGCGCAACCCGGCAAACTGCTCCTTGAGCAGCTTGACCGTGCTGTCCATTTTCTCTTCGGCGTCCAAAAGGACATCGTCCAGTGTTTCCATCTCGCGTCACTCCTTGCCTGAAGAACCTCACTCGGGGGCATCGGTGACCAGCGTGCCGACCCGTTCGCCGCACACGACCCGCTGCAAGGCCTGCTTGTCGAAGAAGTCGAACACGATGATCGGGATTTTGTTGTCCATGCACAAGGCAAAAGCAGCCGAATCCATGATGCGGAGCCGCTTGCGCAGGGCATCCTGGTACGACACCGTCTCGTAGCGCACCGCGTCGGGGTGGGTCTTGGGGTCCGCCGTGTAGATGCCGTCCACCTTGGTCGCCTTGAGCAGCACCTCGGCGCCGATCTCGTTCGCCCGCAGCGCGGCGGCGGTATCGGTGCTGAAATAGGGGTTGCCGGTGCCGCCGGCGAAAATCACGACTCGCCCTTTTTCAAGATGGCGCGCCGCGCGCCGCTGGATGAACGGCTCCGCCACCTGCGGCATGTCGATCGACGTCTGCAGCCGGGTTGCGAGTCCCTCGTGCTCGATCGCGTCCTGCAGGGCGAGCCCGTTGATGATGGTCGCCAGCATCCCCATGTAGTCGCCCGTGGTCCGGGCCAGCCCGCTGGCTTCGCCGGTCGCCCCGCGGAAAATGTTGCCGCCGCCCAGCACCACCGCGACCTCCACGCCCATTTCGGCGATGCGGCGGATGCGGCGCGCCACATCCGTGACCACGGCGGCGTCGATGCACGCGCCGGTTCCGGCGTTCCCCAGCACCTCGCCGCTGAGTTTCAGCAGGATCCGCCGGTAGCGGACGGTCGGTTTTTTCGTCTTGGCCAAACGGCACCTCGCCCCGTGTTACAAGTTGACGATCAGAATAGCGAAAACGGCGTCGCCGGTAAACAGTTTTCAGCGGAGCAGGATCACGCTGCCGGTGGGCTCCGGCAGCCAGATGATTGTTCCGTAGTTCAACACCGCGCCGGGGGCAAGCGTGTGCTCCCGCGAACGGATCGTGAGCGTTTTCGAGTTGAGGTTGAGGCGCGTGTTGGCGTCTTCCAGCCACAGGTCGCCCACGGTGGCGTCCGCGGTCAGCCGCAGGGTTGCGCCGCGCTCCACCCGCACCCGCACCTTCTGTACCTCCCGCGGATCCCACTGGGCGTCCGGCGGCAGGTCGGTGACGAAGTTGGCGCCGAGGCCGCCGTCGTTGTCGATGCGGAACGTGCCGCGCCGCGGACCGTCGGCCGGGCACCGCATGAAAATGGTTCCCGCGCCTGCTGCCGGCTTATAGGAGAGCACATACCCGTCCATCCGCCCCCCGAAGGCCGTGGTTTCGCCGGTGAAGCCCGTGAAATCGGCACCCGCGCCCGTGACCACCAGCGCGATGCGCCCGCCTCCGCCGCCGTAGTTACCCATGTAGTGGCCGCCGTTGGCGCGGACGGCACCATCTCCCAGAAGCGAATCCGCCGTGATGAAGACGCTGCCGCCGGCGCCGGTGTAGTGGTCGTTCTCCACCCCATGCTTCTGAACCTGGACGCTGGCGTTCGCCAGAATTTCTCCATTGTGGCGCAGCGCGCCCGCCACCGTCAGGCGGACAGCGCCGCCGCCCGGGTACCAGTAGCCTCCACTGCCCAGGTTGGTCGGTGCGGCAATGGAACCGTAGCAGGCGCCGGCCGTCAGAGCCGTGTAGACGCCGCGGCCGCCGTGACTGCCACCGCCCTGGGTGCCGGGCGCGCCGGGGCCTTTATTGATCGCGTAGCCTTTCGCGCGGACGTCGATCATGCCGCCCGCCTCGATGTCGGCATCCCCCAACACGGTCAGGTCGATCTTGTTCGCCTCGTCGGCCGCGTTGGCCGCGTGGGTCAGCAGCCCCCCGTCCAGAATGGCGAACCCGTTGCTCACCACGCAGGGCTTGTTCAACGACAGGGTTCCCTGGTCCAGCACGGTCAGCGCCTCGCCGACCGTCAGCGGGGCGTTGGCCGAGACCGACGCCGCGACATCGCCCCCGCCCACCACCAGTTCGCGCACGGCGGCCGCCTGCGAGATCACCAGCGGCGCGGCGACCGAGACGGCCACCCGCGTGCCGGCGTCCGGCACCTGACCGGACGACCAGTTGGCCGCCGTGTGGAAGCTGCTGCCCGAGCCGCCCACCCATTGCACCGGCGCGGCGCCGAACAGCCAGTTGGCGTTGTTCCCGCCGTCAACGGAGTCGGCCGCCAGCACGGCCAGACCCGCGGCGGCGTCACTGTCGCTGACCGATACGCCGCTGACGCTCCGGTAGCCGGTCAGGCGCAGATTCCACGCCGTGCCCGGCGACGTGCTGCCCAGCAGGATGTTCGGACTGGCGGTGTCGCCCGCCAGCAGCAGCCGTTGCACCACGACCGTCTCGCCGGCCGCGAAGGAGAGCGCGACCGCCGGGGCCCCCGCCGCCGCTTCCGCGCGCCATTCCGCCGCCGTCAGTCCCCCCAGCACCTGCAGCGAGCCGCCCGACTTTGCCACGCGGACATTGCCGAAGCGGTTCCCACCGCACGCGGCGGTCTGCGCTGCCGACCCGGAGAACACCACCTCGGACCACGCAGCATCGAACGTTCCCGCACCGAACGACGCGTCGCCCGCGAGGGTCAGCCGCTCGCCGCCCGACGCGGTCAGGCGTCCCGCGACCTCCAGTCGGTTGGTCACCGCCAGGTCGAACCCCGCCAGCGCCAGCGAGGCGCCCGCGGCCACCTCCAGCCGGTTCAGATCGATTGCGACATCCAGAACCGGATAGCGGGGGCAGCCCGCCGGCAGCGACACCGCGTCCTCCGGCACCGGCGTCCGGTCGAGGTTCCAGTTGCGCCGGTCGCTCCAGCCCGTGCCGGCCGCGCCCGTCCAGATGATCTGCTGGCCGGGCGGCGCATCGAGGAAGCGCCAGTTGTCATTGCCGCCGTCGTCCCGGCCGTTAACGTCCGTGATCTCGGCGCCGGCCCGCGCGTCGCTGTCGGCGACTGCCGCATGCCGCACCTCCTGGCGGGCGTTTGCGTCCGCATCGAGCTCCCATACTGTTCCCGGCGCCGTCGAAACCAGCGCGACGGGCGCGCCCGTGGCGCCCGCAATGCGGAACAGCCCGTTGGAGACGACGCGCGTCCGCGAGCCGGCGGCGAAGCGGACCGTCTTGCCCGGCGTGGCGCAGATCAGTCCGTCGAAAGTCGAGTTTCCGTAGAGCGCGGCGTCGTCCGCGCCATCGCCCGCTAGGACCACCGTCGCGCCGGGTTCGGCGACAAAGCCGTCGGTCCCGTTGGACCAGACGCCGGAGACCTGGATCGTCTCGTCGGTGTCCAGGCGCAGCCGGCCGCCGTTGCGCAGGATGACCGAGCCGAAGGAGCGCCCCTCCACCGACGGGACGATCTCGGTCCAGCGCTCGGTCGTCACGCGGTTGTTGTTGTCGACGATCAGCGTCCCCTCATCGGCCTCCTGCCCCGCGTCGCGCAGATAGACGGTGCCGGCGCCGCCGACGCGGGTGCCGCCGCCGCCGCCCGACCAGGCACTGATGGTCCCGGCGTATGTCGAGGACTTGGCGCCGGCGTTGGTCACGGTGACGGCCACGCGTCCGCCGGCACCCTGCGTTTGATTGCTCGCCCTTCCGCCGTTCGCCTGCACCGGGCCGTCGCCAGTCAGCGCGCCGGCGGTGAGCCAGACGCTGCCGCCCGACGCGGAATAATAGTCGCGGTCCTCGCCGTTGGCGGCGATGAGGCCGTTGTTAAAAACCGTTCCTGCGACGTCGAGCCGGATCGCGCCGCCGCCCGACGATGGCGCCTGGTAACCGCCGCCGCTGCCGCAGGTCACGGGGGCGGTGATCGAACCGTAACTGGGTAGACCCATGGCCACGCCCACGTTGCTCGCGCCGCGCCCCCCGTGGCTGGCTCCGATGCCGCCGTCGCCGCGCCCCGGGCCTTGCTTATACGGATACCCTTTCCGCGAGACGTCGATGGCCCCGCCGGAAGAGATGGCGAGGTCGCCCGCCACGGCGAGGTCGATCCGGTACGCCCCGCCGTCTGTATGCGAGACCAGGCCTCCCGCCGCGATGTTCAGGTCGCCGGCGTAGGCGAGCGGCTGGTCGACGCGGAACTCGCCGTTGCTGCCCACGGTGAACGAGCCGGAGGAGAGGAGGGCTGACCCCTCCGCTTGCACACGCAGGAAGGCGTTTGTCAGGATAAAGCCGGAAGGGGCCTCCAGGGTGCCGCCGCCGAGGGCGATCCCGCCCGCCGGCAAGCCTGGCATGCCGCTGACGGTTCCCTGCGAAAGATCGATCCGGCTGCCCGCGGTTACCACCAGCACTCCGGCGTTTTCGAGCGTCACGCGCGAGAAGGCGCCGGTGGCCGCGGTCTGTCCGCCGATCTCCGCTCCCAAGGCGTAGTCGGGCAACTGTCCGTGGCCGTGGATGATGAGCTCGCCCGCGCCGGGCGGATCGGCGGCGCGCTCGCGGTAGATCGTGCCGGACGACGAGGAGTAGGTTTTGTAAAATCCGTTGGCTTCGACCGTGCCGGTCAGCTCGTCCCATCCGGCGCCGGCGTTGGTCGCCACCAGCGCGATGCGCCCGCCGCCGCCGGGCGTCGTGTTGGCGACCGCCCCCGCGTTCGCCCGGACGGCGCCGCCGCCCCGGATAGCGCCGGCGCGGCAGTAGACGCTGCCGCCCGTCCCCGAATAGTACGACGACCCCGGCGCGGCGTTGGCGACGATCTCGCCGTCCAGTTGCAGCGCGCCGCCCACGGTGAGCCAGACGGCGCCGCCGCCGGCCTTGCCATAGCTGTTGTTTCCCCCGCTGCCCGGGTCGGCCGGCGCGGTGACCGAGCCGTAGCAGGGGGCGGAGCGGGGCGTGGCCGGCGTCGTGCTGGAGCCGCGCCCGCCGTAGCTGGCGCCCCACCCGGTGGTGCCGGGCGTTCCCGGACCGTAGCCTTGCGGAAAGCCCCGGCCGGTGACGTCGATCCGGGCTGCCGCGCCCAGGGTGAGGTTCCCACCGACGTCGGCCCGCAGGCGGTATTGCGCCGTGTTGTTGGCGGGCTGCGCCTGGTGCGTCCAGCAGCCGCTGGCGAGCGTGCAGTCGCCCGTGATCTGCAGGTTGGTAAACCCCGCCGCCCCGTACACCGTCGCCACCGTCACCGTGCCGGTGTAGCCGTCCTGCGTCCAGGAGGCGACCGGGATGTTCAAATCCCATGTCATATTCTTGGACGAGGAGGCGTTCAGCACGATGGCGTCGCCGGCCGCCGGCGCGGCATCGCCGTCCCAGTTGGCCGCGGTGCTGGCCAGGTTGTTGCCGCCGTCGCCGTCCCAGGTGGCCGCGCCGACATTCCCGGTCTGCGCGATCGCTGTCAAAGTCAAACCGAGAACCGTTTGCGACAGCCATGTTTTCATCCGAATCACCCCTTTTTGTGCTTCCGATACGCATTGCCCGGCTAATAGAAATTGATAAAAATTGCACAGCCGATAGGCATTTTCCATCCCTTTTGCGGTTTGACGCTTCGCTGCCGAGCCGCTACGATGTTGCCGTTCGACAGGGACAAACAGTACGGGAGAGGCGACATGGGATTGAAAGAGGCGATTCAAACGGCGGCTTTCGAACTGGGCGCGGACCTGGTCGGCTTCGGCGGCATCGGCCGCTGCCGGCACGCGCCGCCGATGATGAGTCCGCAGGGGCTCTACCCCCGGGCGAAGACCGTGATTGTCATGGCCATCCACCATCCCGACGCCTGCATCGAATTGGGCGGCGAACGCCACCCGCAGGAGATCGGCCCCTATTCGGTGCAGTATCTGATGAACTCCCGCCTGGACGAGATGTCCTACCGTCTGGCGACCTTCATCGAGCGGCAGGGATACGGCGCGGTGCCGATCGTCTCCAGCAACATCTGGCGCTACAACGAATACAAGGATCTCAAGGCGGTCTTCGCGCCCGATGTGAGCCATATCTACATGGCTGTGGTCGCCGGTCTGGCGGAGATCGGCTTCAACGGTCTCGCGCTCACCCCCGAATACGGCGCCCGCAACCGCTTCGTCACCGTCATCACCGACGCCGAGATCGAGGAGGATCCGCTGATCCCGCCGGGAACGGTCTGCGACCGCTGCATGCTCTGCAGCAAGCACTGTCCGGCGGGGGCGCTCTCGAAAGAGATCGCGGGCGAAAAGGTGCTGAAAATCGGCGGCTATGAATACCGCTTTCCCGACAAGAACCTCTGGCGCTGCGCCTGGGGGGAGCACTTCGACCTCGACCTCGATCTCGAAATCCCCGAGCGGGTGACCGAAGCGGTGATCCTCGACGCGGTCAAGGCCCACGGTGTCCGCGCCGGCGAGATGGGCCAGTGCCTCAAGTTCTGCGTTCCCAAGCCGCTGCGCGCCTTCGATCCCGCCTATTCGCGGACGCCGCTGCGGCGCTACCGCGTCGCCGAGGCGCCGGCCGACCGGGCGGCCGCCGACCGGTTGCTGGCGCCGCTGCTGACCCGCGGCGCCGACGCCGTGGCCGTCCACGACGTCGACGGCCTGCGCGCGGGCGGCCTCGAGCTGGAGCGCTTCCTTCCCGGCGCCCGCAGCGCGGTCACCGTGGCGGTCTTCGCGCCCCGCGCCGGCGACAACGCCCCCTTCCGCTTCGGCGCCTCCTACCAGGTCGATTCGCTCTGCTACGATCTCGCCCGATCCCTGGAGGGACTGGGATACCGCTCGCTGATGACCATCCAGCGCAGCGGGTCGCACCCCGACCCCATGACCGACGAGAACCCGACCGGCGTGATCGTGCCGCGCGTCGCCGCGTGGCGCGGGCGCGCCGTCATCGCCAACACCGTGATCACGCGCATGGCGCTGCCGCCGCAGCGGCGGGGCGGGGAAACGGCGGCAACGGCACCCGCCGCCGATTCCGGCAATGATGATCGGGACCTGACGTCCGCACTCCTCGCGTACGCGCAGACGCTCGGCGCCGACCTGGCGGGCGTCTCCCCGGCGGAGCGCCTCGACGCGCTGGCGGAACAGCTGCGTCCGGTGTTCGAAACCGAAACGGTTCTCGACGCCACCGACCGCTCGATCCGCTTCACCCCGTGGCAGCCCGACGTTCAGCCGCGCCAGCCGCGGGTCAAGACCCCCGCCGACTGGCTCCCCGGCGCCCGCTCCGTGCTGGTCTTCGGCCTCCGCTACCACCGCGCGGTGCTGCAGCAGGCGACGCGGCCGCCGGCCGAGGCGGTGGGGCCCTACGCCTTCCAGACCTACGTCACCCATTGGCTCGGTTCGGTGATCGGCTACCGGCTGGTCAACTGGCTCGAAGCGCGCGGCTACGCCGCCGTG
>CAYVKQ010000092.1:0-10111 GCA_964451945.1 uncultured Lentisphaerales bacterium | reverse complement strand
GCGTTGAAGCTGCCGCCGACGGACCGCGCCACTCTTGCCGAACGACTGATTGCCAGTCTCGACAATCTGAACGAACAGCAGAATGAGCAACTCTGGATTGACGAGGCTGACCTGCGTTACCGTGAATACAAAAGCGGCAAAATAACGGCAAGATCGGCAGCAGATGTTCTGAGCGACGCCCGGGATGCAATCAAATGAAGCCCGTTCGCTTTCTCCGACCCGCCGAACTGGAGTTGCTTGACGCAGCACAGTATTATGAGATTCAGGCGAAAGGCCTTGGCCGCGAGTTTCTCGACAAGATCGATTCTGCCATTCTGGACATTCGCGAAGCCCCTGAACGGTGGCCAATCATCAGGTCAAGCATCCGGCGACGGCTTGTTCACCGGTTTCCTTACGCGCTCCTGTATCGGGTTGAACCGGATGAGATCATCATTCAGGCAACAATGCACCTACGTAGACGGCCGGACTACTGGATCGGAAGATAGAGAATCTCGAACCAACGCCTGCAGTTTATGCTCACAAGCTCGCAAAACTGAGGCGTGACGCACGGAGGCCAGAACGACTGGAAGAGAAAAACTGCTGGCTGCGTTCACGACGGAAGGAACGGCCGAGATCGGGGTGGTTGCGGCGTACGACAGCATCTTCCTCAGGGATCACTATGCCGCCCTGACACGTCTCCCTTGGTGGGATGCGACCAATCCTGGTAGTCTGGCCAGGGATTATCATGCCCGAAGCGGCCTGGAATGGTTCACGGTGGGCGCATGCGACTCCCGGGCTGAGCGAGGCCGAGCGCGTTATGAAAAACGGAGCGATGGGGTATGGCGTGTAGACAGTGAGACGGGCAAAGCCATACGGTTGCGCGAACCGACTGTCAGCGGCACGAACACCGATTGCGCCACTTCGCGGCACTCAGCCACGGATTCGTTGCCGATCACGCGCGACCAGATCGAGGCGCTTATCCCACGCACTCCCCCGTTCGACCGAAGCCGGTTTCTAGCGGAAGGTCGGCAGGATGCGTCCCTCGCCGTTCGCGAAGCGGGGGACCTTCTGACCTATAGCCATGTTTCATCCCCCATTTGGTCGCTGTACAACTTGCTGGGATATGAAGACATGATGATCCTGTTGGCGCAGCAGCCCGATGTGGCCATCCATGCAGGGCGAATAATCCTTGAGAACACATTGCAGCATATCAGCATGATCGCCGCGCTTGGCGCGGAAGCAGTCTGGATAGAGGAGTGCCTTACCGACCAGATCAGTCCGGAAGCATTTCGCCAAGTCAATCTTCCGATCCTCCGGCGATGTACCGAGGCGATCCGAGAACAGGGCATGAAGAGCATCTACTACTATTGCGGAAGCCCCTGGACGCGCCTGGACGCCATTCTCGACGCGGGGGCCGACGCCGTCCACTTCGAGGAAAGCAAGAAGGGCTTTTCGATCCAGATTGAAGACATTGTCGAGGCGGTGGGGCGGCGATGCGTCGTGTTTGGCAATCTGGACGCCATCGGCGTACTGCAGGACGGCTCCGAGGATGTGCTTCGCGCAGAAATCCACAGACAGTTGTGCGCTGGGAGGAAGAATGGGAACCGGTTTATCATGAGCACGGGAAGTCCGATCACGCCCGGTACGGCGGTGCCAAGAGTCCGGCGATATACGGACATTGTACGTGAAATTGATGGGAGATCGCTTTGATCTGGAATATAAGCCCAGCAGGTGCAGGCGACGCTTGACAGCGTGCCTGACCTACGTCGGTGTGCCGGTGCATGGCACGGTACTTGTGGGGTGGAAGTCCCCGCGCCAGGTGAAGGAGAAGCCGAAGGGAAGCGACAGGGCAACTGCGTCGCCGCAAGGCGGGGTGGGGAGGAAGTCCAGCGCGAAAGCACGGGGCGACAAACAGGAACCGAAGAGCATCGGTAACCTCTTGTCACGGAGCTTGAGAAGGAGTATCCTCCATACCAATCAAACTTTGGTTTTCAGGGGACAGCGCCTGGCGCAAAGTGCCATGACTGGTTTTTTCCAGAAAGGTGCGGATCACCCTCTTCGCTGCCGGACGCGCGGCAGGCGGGGCGACGTACTTTTTGAATATGTCCTGCTGACGGTGTTCCTCCTTCTCCCCCTGATCGGCGCGGCGACCGCTTTTTTCAACCCCTCCGGAAGGATGTTTGTGGTGGAGGGCGCGCTGGGTGGAGAGGATTTCGGCACGTTCGGCAACGCGTTTGTGCAACTGTACCGGCTGGTCATGAGCGGCGTATGCCTGCCTCTGCCCTGACTGGCCGGCTCGTAGCGAGGGAAGACAACAGGCAGGCGGAAGGCGACCGGTTCGCCAAAGGAGGGACAGGATGAACAGGAACGGGATCAGGAAGATGCTGTGCCGGGTGATGGGCGGCCGCGCGGGCGGCGTGATGATGGAATACGTCATCCTCGCCGTGCTGATCGCGGCGGCCGTGGTCGTCGCCGTGGCGATGTTCGGCAAGACGATCGTCGGTATGTTCGACGTCGCCGGCAAAGGGGCCACGACGCAGCATTCCGAGGCGAAGAACACGCTGGAGAAGACCCGCACGACACAGGGCGAGGACGCCCAGGCCGCGAGCGACTACCACGACAGCATGCACGAGTAAAGCGGATCGCGCGGACGTGGCGGGTGCGGTGCGAACCGCGCCCGCCGCGCGGGAGATCTGACCGGCCGTGCCTGTCGAACGCTACCTGCTGCTGGCGGCCGTCGCGGCCTGGACGGCCGTGCTGTCGTGGAAGGACTGCCGCACGCGGCGCCTCCCCAACGCGTGGACGCTGGGTGGCGCCGCGGTGGCGCTGGTCTTCCGCCTGGGCTACGGCGGGCTCCCTGCCTTCGTGGACGGGTTTGCCGCGGCCGCGGTCGGCGGCGCTTTCCTGCTACTCCCGTTCCTGCTGCGCGGGGCTGGCGGCGGCGACGTGAAGATGCTCTTCGCGGCGGGCGCGGTCGCCGGCTGGGCGCGGGTCTTCCACCTGCTGTGGGCGACCTCGCTCGCGGGGGTGGTGTTCGGCGCGGCGCTGCTGGCGCTCGGCGCCCTCGACGGGGCGCGGCTGGCCTACTGCGCGCGCTGCCTTTTCGACTGGCGCTTCGACCGCCGTGCCGCCGCCGCCGCGCTGCCGTCCCGGGATGCCGCCCGCTACCGCATCCCCTTCAGCATCCCCATCGCGGTGGGACTGCTGGTGGCGCTGGTGTGGTAGAGGGGACGACGGACAGCGGGGAAAACAGACACAGGCAATTTACCGATCAATGACGAATCCACGCATAGCCCCGGAAAGGGCGCATCCCCGTTTCACTGACCTGGGGGTGCGCGGTGGCCGGCGCGTCAGCGGTAGCGCCGACACTGCGTGGCGGCGGCGGGACGGCGATGGCCGCCGTGCAACGTCGGCCCCACCTGGCTTGTGTCCCGCCACCGATGCGTCGGCGACAGGCATGGCGGCGGCGCACGGCCACGCCGGGACCGTGATGCTGGAGTTTGTCCTGGCCTTCCCGCTGGTCCTCGCGCTGATGCTCGGCTGCATGCAGTTCGCCCACATCTGGATGGCGAAGCAGGTCGTCCACTACGCCGCGTTCTGCGCCGCGCGCGCCACGCTGGTCTGCGAGAAGGGGGCCTACCGCAAGGCGGCGCAGCAGGCGGCCGAGCAGGCCTGCGCCTGGATCGCCGAGGGGACGACCGGCGGCGAGGCGGACAAGCGCCTCCCCGGCTGGGGCGAAATTCCCGGCTCCGGCGGCGTGGCGCGCAAGACCCGCGTCACGGTCGAGGAGGTCGGCCGCTGGAACGTGCGGGCGACGGTGGAACACGATTTCGCGCTGATCTTCCCCATCGCCGGGCCGATGATCGGCTGGCTGGTGAACCCGTGGGCCGACGGCAACGAGTGGGCGGAGCAGCGGGCCGACGACACCGGCAACGTCGGCGACGCCGACCTCATTCGTCAGGCGCATCTCCGCTTCAGGGAGACGGCTGTGCTGCCCAAACCCTATGTGATCCTGCCGGAGATGGGACTTCCGGCGCCGGGATGGTGACATGCTGAACGCAGCGAACAGAGCCGCCGCGCGGTTGTGGCGGGACGAAAGCGGCGTGGTGCTGGCCGTCACCATGGTCGTCTTCCTCGCGCTCTTCATGATGGCCTGCGCCGTCTACGCGGTCGGCGAGACGGCGCGCCAGCGCGTCGAGGTGCAGAACGGCGCCGACGCGGGCGCCTATTCGGCGGCGATCGTCCAGGCCGACACCCTCAGCCGCGTCGCGGCGGTCAACCGCGCCATGGCCTGGACCTACGTGCAGATGGTGCGCATGGAGATGGACTACATCGTCGACAAGTGGCTGGAGCTGACGCTGAAGCGCTGGGACATGGACAACCTGCGGATGCGGATGTTCAACGCGCCCAGCACCTGCAACCGGGGGCTCCCCTGGTACGGCACGGGCAAGGGGGTGTCGGTCGGCAACGGGGCGAACCACAAGCGGATTCTCCTCAACAAGCGCCACTTCACGACCACCGACGAGATCAAGGCGGCGCGCCAGGCCGCCGCCGCGCAGGGCAAGAGCCACCGCGCGCTCGCGCCGCGCATCGACCGCTGCCGCGACGAGATCAACGCCATGAACGACAAGGAGAGAGAGTTGATCCGCCGGCTGCCGCAGCGGGTGAAGCGGACGGTCGAGGAGGTGCTCAAGGAGAACGCCAAGGAGACCTGGAACGACGGCTTCGCGGGCGGCGGCCGCATCCAGTACGCGCTGAAGCAGGAGGAACGCCCGCTCGACGAGAACTTCCGTGTGCTCGAATTGAAGGAGGAGGAGGACTTCCTGCGCCACTCCGACCACATCACGGAACAGGGGCGCACCGCCAAGGACGTCTTCGGCAACGGCACGGACGACTGGTTCGTCAAGCGCTACAAAAGCGAGGGGCCCGGCCTGCAGCGGCAGTACAAGCGCGGGCACCCGATCCTGATCTCCGAATGGGACTGGTGCAGTTCCCTCTGGGAGATCGTCGACGGCGCGTGCGTCCTGGTTTCGCAGATCTCCGGTTCGAGCTCGGTCAAAGGCGACGATCCCGAAATCTACGACGAGAACTACTACATCACCGAGCGGGCGCAGCCGCAGGTGCTGAAGGAGAAATTCTTCGCCAAGGGCGGCAGCCTCTGCGTCGGCCTGGCGCGGCGCCTGAACAACCCCTTCCAGTTCATGGCGGTCGGCGGCGATGCCGGCGTCCTCGCGCCCTTCACCGTCAGCGGCGGCAACCGCCACATGTGGACGGTCAGCGCGGCGATCGCCGGCTACAACCCCAAGCCGCGTCAGGAGGCGCAGGGGAAGTACGAGGTGACCTACGAGAACAACGCGGGCGACAAGCTGTGGAACCTGAAAACGAGCGACTGGGACGCCGTGCTGCTCCCCCTGCACCGCGCCTGGGCCAGGGGCAAGGACCGCCGCTGGCAGGGAGAGACGGCGGGGCAAATCCTTTCGGAGATGAAGGACGGCCCGTGGCGTCCGCTGTACGGCGGCGGCGGCGGGCTCGGCGACCAGGGCGCGCCGAAAGGCATGAACGAAGGCGCCGAGATTTCCTACGGCGCGGCCGAGGGCTGGGTGGTGCATTGAGTAGGGGTTAGGCGTTAGGGGTTAGGGGGGGAGATGAGAACGATGCGGAGGTGGGTGTGCGCGGTCGCGGTCGCGCTGGCGGGCGTGGCCGTGCTGGCCGCCCTGGCGCAGGACGGCGCCGGCGTGCGCGAGGACTACCAGCGCGACAAACAGTTCAACAAGTGGAGCCGTTGAAACGGGTTTTCCCTTGTGCGGCAAGCGGCCGCGCGTGTATGATTTCGATGACGGAAAACGGAATGTGCGGACAGCGACAGCATACGGCGGCAGATGCCGGTCGGAAACGGCGGGGATCGATTCTCCTGGAGACGGTCCTCGTCATCCCCCTTTACATGATCCTGCTCGGTGGCATCTTCTGGCTGGGCGACCTGATCCTGGCGCGGCAGCAGCTCGTGATCGCCGACCGCTACGTTGCTTGGAACAAGGGGATGCGCCACGACGACCGGGGGAAGACCGACGCGGGGACGGTCCACCGCCTCTTCTTCGCCGACGCCGACGGGGCGCCGAGCCGCCACCATCGCCCCACGGCTGCCGACGGCAGGATCGACGAGGTGTTCGACTGGAGCCACAAGGCGAGCGGGCAGGTGCGGCTCGACATGCGGATGCCCGAATGGACCCGCTACCTGTTCAATGCCGGAGAAGTGATGTTCGGGAGCGGCGTGCCGCTCGAAGAGGCGCAGGGGATGCAGGGGCGCGACAAGCCCGACCAGCGGCACGTCGTGCTGATGCGGACCAGGGAGAAGGCGCAACCGGATGACCTCCGCAACCACTACGGCGTGGAGAAAGTGGAGAAGGTGGCGCAGAACTGGCGCGATATCGCAAAGGAGAAGTGGCCGTATGAATGAGCGCCTGCTTCGCTGCCTGGTGGCGCTGGCGGCCCTGGCCGCCGCCGCTGGTGCATCCGCCGCGCCGCCGGCCGTCGCGCTGCCGGCGCTGGCGCGCGCGCGGACGGCCGATCCGCTGGACGGGACGTGGCGACAGAGCGGCGAGCTCGGCGGCTCGGTGGCGGCCGCGGGCGCCGAGTGCCGCATGGCGCTCGCCGCGGCGGGCTGGCGGCTGGACAAGACGATCGTGCTGGGACGGGCGCCGGTGCGCTCGGAGCTGATGGTGTGGGTCTGCCGGAACCGGCGGATTCTGTTCATGGTGTGGGAAAAGGAGGCGGGGACGTGCGGCTTCGCCTGGGGTGAGGAACGGTAACGGGAAAGGGTGCGATGAAGAATTTCATTCCATTGATTCTGGCGGTGCTCCTGGGGCTGGCGGCGGTGCTGGCGGTCGGCCGGCTGCTGCAGGCGCGCAGGCAGGCGGCGGAAAAGACGACCACGGTGGTGGCGGTCGCGCGCGACATCACGGCGGGGGAGACGCTCACCGGCGATGCGCTGATGGAGAAGAAAGTGCCGGTTTCGGCCCGTCCCGCGCAGGCGATCTTCTGGCCGCGCGCCGAGACGGTGGTCGGTCAGAAGGCGATGCGCTCGATTGCCCAGGGCGATTACGTGCTGCTCTCCGACGTCGGCCTCTCGCGCAGCATGGCCGACATTGTCGGCGAGGGCGAGTGGGCCGTCTCGCTCACGGTGCCGGCGGGGGGGATCGCGCGCATCGTGCAGCCGGGCGACGAGGTGGCCGTGATCGGCACCTTCCGCATCAAGAGCCAGGTCGCGACGGCCGACCTCGCGGCGGCGCCCGAGGAGATCGCGCGCGAAGCGACGCTGGTGCTCTTCCCGCGGGTGCGGGTGCTCGACGTGGGGACGCTCTCGTCGGGTGGCGAGGCGAGCGCGGGCGAGTTGATCCTCGCCCTGCCGCCGCAACAGGCGCAGGTGCTGGTCGCGGCGCAGGCCAAGGCCCGCCTGACGCTGGCGCTGCGGCGTCCGGGCGACGACGCGGCGATCAACCGCATCGACACCGGCATGGTGAGCGAAGAGACATTTGACAAATTGCTGCAGGGACTGGAGACGTTCGAGATGCCCAAGGTTCCGGGCGTCGTCACGCTCCCCGGTGCGGCAGCGGGTGGAAACTAACAACACGGAGGAATGGGTATGAACGCAAAGCGTATGGTGGGTCGGTGCTTCGCCGCCGTTTTGGCGGCGGCGGGTCTGGCGGGCGGGTTCGCGGGCGCGGCGGACGCGGCGGACGCGACGCCGGTGACGGTGAGCGTCGGCAAGATGGAGGTGCTCACGGTGCCGTTCCCGGTGCAGGGGTTCCGCCTGGCCGATCCCGCGGTGGCCAAGGTGGAGACGCAGGGGCCGCAGCAACTGCGCGTCATGGGGCTCAAGGCGGGGACCTCCGACCTGCAGGTGACCGGCGAGGGGACCGTCTCGGCGCTCTTCTCGGTGACGGTGGTCGAGAACATCAACGCCGTCCTGTCGGCCGTCAAGCGCGACCTCGACGCGGTGCCCGAGGTCGACGTGGGGATCAACCTCGGCCGCGTCGTGCTCAAGGGCGAGGTCAGCAACATCGAGCATTGGAAGTACCTGCTCAAGGTGGTCGAGCTCTACAAGGATTCGGTCGCCAACCTGGCGACGTTCCACCCCGCGCCCGAAGTGATGCTCGGCCTCAAGGCCGCCTTGGAGAAGGCGGGGCTGAAGGTGGCCGACGAGGCGGCGCCGGGGACGGCCGCGCCCGGCACGGTGCAGCTCAAGTTCACCGGCAACAACATCTTCGTCAACGGCCAGGTCTACAGTCAGAAGGACAAGGACCGCATCCTGCAGGTCATCGAGGCGCAGAACTGGCTGACGGTGCCGCAGAAGCGCGCCGACGGCACGTCCGCCGCCGCGGCCGACGACCCGCGCGTCAAGGCGCTGCTCAACCTCGAGATCGTGCCGACGATGATCGAGATGGACGTCGTCTTCGTCGGCGTGACCGACGCCGAGGAGAAGCAGATCGGCGTCAACCTGGCCAAGGCCGGGCTCATCACGCTGAACTCGGTCTCGGCCGGGTTCCAGGGCGACCTGGCCACCGAATCCTCGGGCTGGGCGGGGACCTACGCCATCAACAGCGGCCTGCAGGGGGCGCTGAAATTCTTCGCCGGCGACGGTCCGGGCCGTTTCCAGACCGCCGGCCACATGACGTTCAAGAACGACGCCCCCGACTGGCGCACCTACCACAGCGGCGGCACCCTCAAGGTCCGGGTCGCCACCCGCGACGCCACCTCGCTCGAGGACATCGACTACGGCCTGATCATGAAGGTCAAGGGCGGGCTGCTCGACGCCCTGACGGCGGCGGTCGACGTCAACCTCGAACTCAGCTATCCGGTGCCGGTCGGCGCCGACTACGACCTCAAGCGCAACCGCATCGAGACCACCGTCAACTGCCCCGTCGGCCAGACGCTGGTGCTCGGCGGCATGAAGAGCCTGATCGAACAGTCGAGCACCGAGGGGGTCCCGTTCCTCCGCAGCGTGCCGGCGATCTCCTGGTTCTTCTCCGAGAAGAACAGCCTCAAGCAGGACAGCAAGGTGCTGATCCTGCTGAGCCCGCAGATCGCGGGCGCGCCGCGGGAGGCGCCGCCGGTCTCGCTCGAAACCGCGACGGTCCCCGAGGAGGCGGCCAAGCCCAACGCGCAGCGCGAACGCGAGAAGCGGAAACGCCGTTTCTTCTTCTTCTGAGACCGCCATGCCGACCCTCACCATCACTTCCCCCGACGGCCGGACGCCGCCACGGAGCGTGGCGCTGGAGCCGGGCGCCACGGTCACCGTCGGGCGCGCCCCCGACAGCGGCGTCGTCCTGAACGACAGCAAGGTGTCGCGCGCCCACCTGCGCCTGGCGTGGCGCGACGGGGCGTGCTGGGCGGAGGACGTCGGCAGCACCTTCGGTACGCTCCGCAACGGCGCCAAACTCGCCGCCCCCGCGCGGCTGGCCGCGGGCGACCGCCTGCGCCTCGGCGCCTACGAGCTGATCTACGACGCGGGGGCCGCCGCGCCCGCCGCGCCCGCCGCTCAAGAGGAGGAGATCGCGATGGACCCGGCGCTCGCCGCGCTGGGCGTGCTCTACAGCGACGAGATGATGGCGATGAAGAAGCGGATCCACGAGCAGGTCCTCTTCAAGCTCAACCTGCCCGAAATCGCCACGCAGCAGCTGCAGGACGACGTGATGCGCGCCAAGCTCGAGGCGGCGCTCGACCAGGTGCTGCGCGAGGTGCGCCACGAATTGCCGCGCGAGCTGGCGCACGACCTCTTCCGGCAGACGCTGCTCGACGAGCTCATCGGCTACGGGCCGATCACGCCGATGCTGCGCGACCCGACCGTCGACGAGGTGATGGTCAACGGTCCGGCACGGATCTTCGTCGAGCGCAAGGGACGCCTCTACGAGACGGGTGCGCGCTTCTTCGACGACCGCCACCTGATCACGATCATCCAGCGCATCGTCGAGCCGCTCGGCCGCCACGTCGACGAGGCGAGCCCGATGGTCGACGCCCGCCTGCCCGACGGGTCGCGCGTCAACGCCATCATTCCGCCCCTGGCGCTCGACGGGTCGTCGGTCACGGTGCGCAAGTTCTCCAAGAAGAAGCTGACGACCGACGACCTGATCGCCTT
>CAYVKQ010000091.1:0-10255 GCA_964451945.1 uncultured Lentisphaerales bacterium | reverse complement strand
GTCTTCTTGTTCATGTCCCTAGTATAGAGCATAATTCATGCCCTATACAACAACAACAAAAACAAAAAAACCATAATTAGAATTGCTGCGCGGTTGACAGACCGCCGCGAAACACGTATATTCACCCCGTTTTCTGACCGGCACGCCCCCTTCGTCTATCGGCTAGGACACCAGGTTCTCATCCTGGTAAGAGGGGTTCGACTCCCCTAGGGGGTGCCATCTCAGCTCGGGCTGGAAGCGACCATGCCGACAACCCTCCCCCAGCCGCATATCCTTGTCATTTTCGGCGCTTCGGGCGATCTGGCGCGGCGCAAGCTCTTTCCTGCGCTCTTCTCGCTCCATCTGCAGCATCTGCTTCCCCAGCCGTTCCTGATGCTGGGCGTGGGCCGCACGGCGTTCACCGACCAGGCCTTCCGCGACGCCATGCGCAAAGACCTTGACCGCTTCGCCCCCGCTGCCCCCGGCGAGCATCCCGAGGAACGCCGCTGTTTCTCGCTCTGCTTCCGCTACCAGCAGATCGACACCAGCAGCGGTGCCGACTACGCCCGCCTTGCTGCGCGCCTGTGGAAACTGCGGCGCGAACAGAACCTGACGGGCAACACCGTCTTCTACCTGAGTACCCCCCCCGAACTGTCGCAGCGCATCCCCGTGTTTCTGGCGCAGCAGGGGCTGCACGGGGAGGCGGACGGCTTCAAGCGGATCGTGATCGAAAAGCCCTTCGGCCACGACGGCGCCTCGGCCCGCGGCCTGCACGCGCTCCTCCACCGCCACTTCGCCGAGCCCCAGCTCTTCCGTATCGACCACTACCTCGGCAAGGAGACGGTGCAGAATCTCGTCGTCCTGCGCTTCGCCAACACCCTCTTCGACACGGTTTGGGACTACCGCCACATCGACGCCGTCGAGATCACCGCCGCCGAGAGCCTCGGCGTCGAAAAGCGGGCGGGCTATTTCGACGGCAGCGGCATCGTCCGCGACATGATCCAGAACCACCTGCTGCAGGTGCTGGCTCTGGCCGCCATGGACCCGCCGCAAAAATTCGACGCCCCCTGCGTCCACGCCGAGACGCTGAAGGTGCTGCGCGGTCTGCGGCCGCTCTCCCCGGAGGATCTGGAGAGGAACGTGGTCTTCGGCCAGTACACCGCCAGCCGTATCCGCGGGGAGGCGATCCCCGCCTACCGCGACGAACCCGGCGTCGCCCCCGCAAGCGCCACCGAGACCTATGCCGCGGTCAAGCTCTTCCTCAACCATTCCCGCTGGTACAACGTCCCCTTCTACCTGCGGGCCGGCAAACGGCTGCCGACGCGGGTCACCGAGATTGTCCTCCACTTCAAGCGCTGCCCACACCCGGTCTTCGGGACGGTCCCCGGCGCCCTGCCGAACCAGCTGGTGATCCGCATCCAGCCCGACGAGGGAATCCTCGCGACGTTCGGCCTGAAGGAGCCCGGCGCCGGCTTCCACGTTCAAAATGTCGGCATGGATTTCCACTACAAGGACCTTGCCGCGACGGCGGTTCCCGACGCCTACGAGCGGCTGCTGCTCGACTGCATGAACGGCGACGCCACGCTCTTCGCCACCGGCGAGGCGGTCGAGGCCTGCTGGGATTTCGTCGACCCCATCCTCGCCCACAAGGCGCGCGCAGGCCGCCTCTTCGGCTACCCCGCCGGCACCTGGGGGCCCGCCGAGGCCGAGACCCTCGTGGCGTGCGATGGCCGCTCCTGGCGCTACCCGTGCAAGAACCTCGTGGCCGACGGCACCTACTGCGAGCTGTGATCCGGCTCCCGGACGGCGACCGTCACCGCTCGTCTTGACTTCTCCACCGGCTTCAGCTACCGTTTTTTCCATGAAAGCTGTCTTTCAGACCGAGCCCATCCTGTCGGCGTGCAGGCACGCACAGGCAGACGGGCGCATGTGCTGCCGGAAAAGCGATTTTCCATCACTATGAAACCGGGGCGGAAGTTCGTGGAGTTGGGTGGAGCCGGATGCCGCGACGTTGAGTTGCTGGCGATTTTGATCGGCTCCGGCATTGCCGGCCGATCCGCCGAGCGGATTGCGGCCGACCTGCTTGAGCGCTACGGCACCTTGGCAGGCCTCATGGGACGGCCGCTCTCCGAAATTGCCGGGATCCGGGGTCTCGGCCCCGTCAAAGCCATCCGCGTCGCTGCCGCATATGAACTCACCCGCCGGATCTTGCGGGAACTGGAGCAGCAGACATGAAACGAAGCGAACTCGGCGCCGCCACGGTCGCCCGGACATTCAAGCCGGCCGTTCACCTGAATCGCCAGATTCCACCCGAACCCCATACGGCCATGTATGTCTGGCACAAGTACTGGTCGCGCAAGACCTGGAACGTGGTCGGCGAGTTCATCAAGCACTACACGGTCGAGGGGGAGATCGTCTTCGATCCCTTCGCCGGCAGCGGCGTTGTGGCCATCGAAGCGGTCCGCAACGGGAGGCGCGCAATCGTCTGCGACCTCAACCCCGTGGCCTCGATGATCACGGATCTGACCCTGCGACCGGTCAAGTTGCTCGCCCTCCAGCAGGCATTCGAGCGCGTGCGCGAAAGGGCGCAGAAGCGGATCGAAGGCCTTTACGAGATTCACTGCGTCAAGTGCGGCGCGCCGATCGTGGCGGCCTGTTTCGTGCGCGCAGGCGATGCCGTCGCCGAGGTCCGCTACCCCGGCTGCCCCGCCTGCGGCCATCGCTGCGAAACAGGCTGCCATCCGCGGCCGGAGGACGAGACGGCCCTGGCCGCGCTCGAACGGAAGAGGATCAAGGAGTGGTATCCTAGGCAGCGACTCTATTACGACGACGGCACACCGTTCATGAAGAAGGAGCGGTTCGACTCTCTCGACCAGCTCTTCACGAAACGGAATCTGCAGGCCGTTGCCTGGCTGTACGAGGCGGTTCAGGAGGAGAAGAGCCCGCAACTGCGCAAGTTCCTGATGGGCGCCTTTACCTCGATGATCCACCTTTGCACGCGCATGTGCCCGGCGCTGGCGCCCGGAGCGGGAAACCACCAGACGGCCTTCAGTTCCACCTGGACGCAGCACAGCTATTGGGCTGCGCGGCGCTACCTGGAGCAGAACGTCTGGCTGAAATTCGAGAGCGCCGTCACGGGCCACCAGGGACTGTTGAACGCCAAGGCCGAGAGCGACGCCGTTCTGCCCAAGGTGCGCTTGACCGACGACTGGCGCGAGGTGCTCGCGGGCAAGGCCGATGTCGCCGTCGTCACGGCCGACTCCCTGGTTCTGATGGAGGAGATGCCGGAGGAGTCTGTCGACTACATGTTCACCGACCCGCCCTACGACGCCTCGATTCAGTACGGCGAGCTGTCGTTCCTCTGGAATGCCTGGCTGAAGCAGGATCATCGCTACGCGGAGCGCATCGCGACGCACGAAGTCGTGCGCAACGAGCGCCAGCGGAAGAGCTTCGAGGTCTACCACTCGCTGCTTTCCAACAGCTTCCGTCTCTTCCACCGGGTGCTCCGTCCCAACCGGTTTCTGTCGGTGACGTTCCACAATCCGACGTTCAAAGTCCGCAACGCCACCGTCCGGGCCGGTGTCTTCGCAGGCTTCGACTACCAGCAGTTGCACCATCAACCGTTGGGGCAGGTCTCCGCAAAAGCCATGACGCAGCCCTTCGGCAGCGCGCAGGGCGACTTCTACCTCCGCTTCCAGAAACCCGCGGAGCACGCAGCGCGCAACCTGGAGGAGATCACCGAGGAGCGATTCCGCCGGATCGTCATCGAAACCTGCCGCGAAGTGTTGGCCGAGCGGGCAGAACCGACGCCCTACACGCTGCTGATCAACTACGTCGACCCGAAGCTGGCGCGGCTGGGGTTTTTCGGTACCCTCGATACCGGACTGGACGTCAAGAAGGTGCTCGAAGAGGCGTTGGACTCCGACTTCCGGCTGGTCTCGACCCGCATCGGCGGCGCTGAGGGGAAGCTCTGGTGGTTCCGCGATCCCGTGTTCGTCAAGCGACTGACCGAAGTGCCGCTCTCGGAGCGGGTCGAGCAGACCGTCTTCCGGACGATGAACGAACGCGGCCGCGTGACCTTCACCCAAGTCTGGGACGCAGTCACGCGGCAGTTTCCGAACTCGCTCACGCCCGACTCGCTGAGCATTCGCGAAGCGCTGGAGAAGTACGCCCGCCGCGCCGGCAAGGAGTACTGGCTGCTGCGCGAGGAGGTCCGGCGGCGACTGACGTCGCACCCCGAGATCATCGCCATCCTGGCGCAGATCGGCCGGGCGCGCGGCCACGACATCTGGATCGGCCGCAACGAACAGGGCGCACGGGCCGGCGGCGTGGCGCCCGACGTGAAACTTGGTCAGTTGGTGACGGTGCGGCCGGAGCAACTCGACGGCGTGGGCAATCCCGGCCCGGTGCTGGACATGGACCTGCTGTGGCTGAAGGACAACCGGGTGGTGGCCGCGTTCGAGGTCGAGGCCACGACAACCATGACCAGCGGCCTGCTGCGGGGATCGAACCTGCCGGCGGCCACGCCGAAGATCATGGTGCTCCCGGAAGAGCGCGAGCCGGACTTCACGCGCAAGATGGAGTCGCCGCTCTTTGCCGACCACTTCCGCGACGAGAGCTGGAGTCTGCTCTACTTCGACGCTCTGCGCCAGGCCTTTGTGCGCCAGCGCGAAAAGGCGGTGATCGAAACGCTGCTCGGCATGCGCGACACCGAATCGCGGGCGGGGCAGGTGCATGAGACGCAGTTGACACTCGCGCTCTGACGCGGGGGGACCCGCTTGTCATGCCGCCCGGTCATTCCGGGGGGGCCGTCCGCAGGCGCGGCTTGATCTCCTCTTCGACGGCCCGGCGGGTGACCGCGATCTTCCAGCGGAGTTGCTCGGGGGAGGTGCAGTAGTCCAGCTCCTGGGTGTACCCCAGCCGCGAGTCGGCTTCGACCAGCGGCACGGTCGCCTCGGCGTTGCGGATCTCCGACTCGGCGATGGCGATCAACTCGCGCAGCGCCGCCCGCTCGCCGGCCGGCGCCGCCTCCGGCGCAGACAAGGGGCGCGCATCGGGCATCCCCTTGCGCCCGCCGACCCAGATCGGCTCGGCGTCGACGCAGATGCCCAGGCGCCACTTCAGCGCATGCCAGCGCTTGACGTGAACCGTCGTTCGCGCCGTATACTCAATGAAGCGGGCGACGCCCAGGAGCCGTTCGGCCGCCTTCCGCGCGTCCCCCTTCATGCGGCGGGCCACCCGTTCGAGGATCTCGCACCCCTCGTGGAACCGCTCCGTCATGCGGGTGTATTCCTCCGTTTCCCAACGCAACTTGTCGGCCTGAGCGGGGCTGTAGCGGTAAACGGGGTTGCAGGTGTGGTTCGGGTTGCGGACCGACCGGGGGCCGATCGGCAGCGGTTCGCTCCGCTCAAAGAAAAGCGGGTAGGAGGGACCGATCCGGCAGGGGCCGTACTGTTCCTGGTTCGTCGGCACGCAGTGGCCCATCCCCTCGCTGAAGCACTGCAGCGCCCGGATCACAGCGGGGGCGCGGGCTTCGCCGAAATCGCGCGCCACGAGTCGCGCCAGCCGTTCGCCGGGATCGGACCGCGGCGTCGTGAACACCGCCTTGGCCAGTTCGGGCATCATCGACGGCCAGAAACCGTAGGTGTGCGATTCCATCAGCCCGTCCAGCCGCCACTCTTCCTGCGCTTTCGTAACGGCCAGGTAGCGTTTCAGCCAGGCCTGCGGCGCGGGGAGGTAGGGCACCACGCCGATGTCCCAGGTGTTGCCTCCCGTGTTCGTCATGGCGTACATCCGCATGCCGCGCCGCTTGGCCGCCGCCGCCTCGGTGGCGAAATAGCGGCCGGCGTCCGTGCGCCAGAGGGTGTAGTCGGTGGTGGTCTCGGCGATGCCCGGAGCGACCTCGACCGTCTCGAACATCTCGAAGGTCGCCATCAGGGTGATGTCGGCCGGGAGGCGCTCGATCAGCTTGAGCCGCAGATCGGCGTCCAGATATCCCCAGTTGTAGGACCAGAACACGACATCGGCATCCGGTTTGCGCTCCCGCACGACATCCCGCATGAGCGCCATGAACGCGGGGTAGTCGTCGCAGGGGAACCAGCCCGGACTGGGTTTGTCGTCGCCCAGCGATTCGCGCCAGCCGCGGCCCGTGGTGCGCGGGTCGCGCGAAGGGAACTCGCACGCCTCGCCGACAAAGATGATTCCCTTCAATCCGGGGCACAGCTCGAACAGGCGCCCCTGCAGGGAGGCATAGCGCTCCCGGGCACCGGGATCGTCGGGATGCCACAGGTTGGTGAAGGACGAGAAACAGTAGACATCGATCCCGCGGGCGGCGGCCCGGCGGATCGTGTCGTTGGCCAGGCTGCACGCGATCGGGTCGTCCGTCGCGCGTCCCATGTCCATCATGATGGCGTCCATCCCCGCATGGGCGATGGCGCACAGGTGTTCGTCGGGGTACAGGTTGGGTCCCAGTCCGGAATGGATAATGCGCGGCGAAAAACGGGCCGTACGGCGCAGGGTTCCCGGTTCGAGGCCGGGCACGCCGTTGAGGTTCATTTCGTCCTCCAGCAGGTAGCAGCCCTGCGCCACGGCCCGTTCATCCGCCCCGGCGATGCGGATGTCCGCGCGCACGCGGATCTGGAACGTCCGCGGGGGGAGCCGGGCGTCGACAGCCAGCCGGACGGCCTGGCGGTAGGGGCGGGCATCGGTGACCACGGGCACTTCCAGCCCCATGGAGACCGAGAAATAGTCGCGCAGATCCTCGGCGGCGTGGCGCAGGACGGCGCCGGCCCGCTTCGGGCGGAGAATGCACCACCGCTCGGTGACCCGTGTGCCGGCAAAGGACTTGAGTCTGGCGGGCTTCAGGCGGCCGGGCCGATGCACCTGCAACAAGGCGTCGCGAAAGGCATAGAGGGTTTCCATGGCAGCCATTTTAGGAGAGTCGGCAGGCGCTGGCAAGCCGAAGGGCCGGCGTTCAAATGGCTTCCCGCACGGTTGGCCTTGCCTTCGCGCGCGGCGGATGGCAAAATGCGGGCGCTCGTTCACACCAAAGGAACCCACTTCATGAGGCCGAATCCGGATACCCACGACGCCCTGCTGCGCAAGTTCAGAACCTGGTTCAAGCGGGAACCCGAAGTGGCCGCCTACGCGCCGGGCCGGATCGAAGTGATCGGCAACCATACCGACTACAACGAAGGGTTCGTCTGCTCCGCCGCGATCAACCGCGGCACCTGGTTCGCCGCGGCGCGGCGCGCCGACAAGCAATGCCGCCTGGTGGCGGGCGATCTGATGCGCGAAGCGGCCTTCTGCACCTGCTGCGCCGAGCCTGTGACCGAGAACAGGTGGGCCAACTACGTGATCGGCGTGCTGGCCGGACTCGGCGAACGGGCGGAGTTCCCTTGTGGCTTCGACGCGGTGTTCTTCGGCAACATCCCCCTCGGCGCCGGTCTTTCTTCTTCCGCCGCGCTGGAAATCTCGGCCGGTCTGGCGCTCGCCAAGCTCTACGGCATCGGCATCGAACGCCTGGAGCTGGCGAAGATCGGGCAGGCCGCCGAGCACCGCTTCGCCGGGGTGAAGTGCGGACTGCTCGACCAGATCTCCTCGCTTTTCGGAGCCGAGGGGATGCTGGTCGAGACCGATTTCCGCTCGCTCGCCGTGAAGAACGTGCCGCTCGGCGACAACGCCTGTTTCCTGATGTGCAACACGCACGCCAGACATGCGCTGGTCGATGGCGAGTACAACCGCCGCCGCGCCGCCTGCGAGGAGGCCCGCGACTATTTCGCCCGCGTGCTGCCCCATCCGGTGCGGGCGCTGCGCGACGTGTCGCGGACCGAGTGGGAGGCGCACCGCGCCGGTCTTCCCGACGTCGTGGCGCGCCGGGCGCTACACCCGATCGGCGAGAACGAGCGGGTGCTGGCCGCCGCCGCGGCGCTGCAGGCGGGCGATCTCGCCGCTTTCGGGAGCCTCATGTACGCGTCGCACGAGAGCTCGCGCACCTGTTTCGAGAATTCCTGCCCCGAACTCGACTGTCTCGTCGAGGCCGCGCGCGGGATTCCCGGTGTGCTGGGCGCGCGGCTCTCCGGCGGCGGCTTTGGCGGCAGCGTGGTCGTGCTGGTCCATCCGCGCGACGCCGAGACGACCGGCGCGGCGCTGGCCGGCGCCTACGCCGCCGCCTTCGGCAAGCCGTGCGACGTCCGCCTGGTCCGCCCCAGCGCCGGCGCGGTGGCGGCGGGGAAGTGACCCGTGGCACACCCGCCCCTGGTTGTCGGTTCCGTGTCGCCGCGCCGCCACAAGTTGCTGCGGGGGCTCGGCCTCGCGTTTGAGGTCCTGGAACCGCGCGCGAAAGAGATCCACGATTCCGCCGATCCCGTCGGCACTGTCGTTCACAACGCGCTGGCCAAGCACGCGTCTTGCCGCGCGGCGCGCCCCGGCGGCTGCATCCTCACGGCCGACACCCTCGTCTGGTTCGAGGGCCGCCTCATCGGCAAGCCGCGCGACATGGAGGAGGCCGCCGCCTTTCTGCGCGCCTTTTCCGGGCGGACGCAGATCGTCTACACGGCCGTCGCGCTGTCGCTGCCGGGAGACGATCCCGATGTCCGCGTCGCGGCCTCGTCGGTGCGGTTCAAGGTCCTGGACGAGGCAACGATCAACGCCTATCTTCACCGCACGCGCCCGCTCGACCGCGCCGGCGCGTACGACATCGACGAGAACGGCGACCTGCTGATTGCCGGCCACACCGGATCCTACGCCAACATCATGGGGCTGCCCGTCGAAATCGTCGCCGACTGGCTGGCCGCCCGCGGCCTGCTGCCGCGCGCACGCTACGCCTCTCCGTCCCCGGCAAACACCTGCTTCACGGCTTCGAGGTAGCCGTAGCCGTAGAGGTCATCGGGCTGCAGGTAGCTGGTCTCGGTCCACTCGTTCCAGCTGTTGATCGTGACCAGCGGCGGCTGGCCGGGATGGCGGTCGACATAGGCCTTGGCCAGTTCAAGGGCTTTGCGCACGTTCGCCGGCGTGTTGTTCTTGACCACGCCCGGTTGGAAGTCCCGGTAGCGGGGGTTGTTGTCCCAACCGATGGAAACGTGGGGGAAGTAGGGGATATCGTAGGTCTTGTCCATCAGCGCCCATTCCCGCTCCATGTCGGGGATGATCTCCGTGTAGTCCCGGTCGACGTTGGTGAAGTGGGCCATCTGGTAGTGGGACTGACTGTCGAAGCCGAGGCGTGTGACGATCTCGTGGGGCGAGGCTGGCGCTTTCGGATCGACGCCGCTCAGGTTGAGCTGCCGGGCGCCCCAGCTTGTGAGCTGCAAATGGAGTCCCGGCAGGCCGGCGCGGACCGCTTCGGCGCGGAACCAGGCGAAGGCGTCGGCGGTCTGCGCGATGCCCCCCAGGCCGGTGACCAGCGTGTTGATGTCGTAGATCATGAAGACTGGCTTGCCGTCGATGGTGTAGTAGGAAGGGTGTGTGAAGTAGGACGCGATCAACCGCCGGGCGATGGTCTCGAACTCGGGCCGGTCGACCGCCGCCCGCCAGATGATGTTGTTGCCTACATGCGACAGGCGGATGTCCCAGAGATGGGTGACGTCGTGGTTGGCCCACATCAGGTAGAACTTCACGCGGTGGTTGTTGCGGGCCTTGAGATAGCCGTTGTCGAGGCACTGCTCGAGAAAGGGGCGGCGGTCGTACCAGTACCAGTCGTAGATGAAGACGTTGACGGCGTTGTCGGCTGCGGCGTCGATCTGCATCTCCATCACGCGCGGGTCGGCCTCGTTGCAGTAGCCCCAGAGCGGCCGGCGCGGCCAGGTGTTGCCCGGGTACTTCTTCCCAGCGACGTTGCGAACGCTCTGCCACTCGCCCATCCCCTCGGGCCAGAACATGCGCGTCCGCGGCTCGTCGCCGGTGTAGGCGGGCCAGACATAGGCGGCGACATCGTACGACTGCTTGCGGTGCGGCATGGGCATTCTCCTTGTTGCGGACAAAAGTGGCGGGGTTCGGGTTCAGTCAGGGTTCGATATCCGGCATTATATCAGGACGCGCCTGCAAAATGCCACGGCCAGCAACGTCACTTTGACTGGCCGGCGCCTCATCAAGCTGGCGACCGCCGCAAGGATCGCCGGCGCGGCAATCAATACCGGTCCATATGGATTCATCATCAGCTATCCGTTCAACAGGTAATTGTTAATCAGCGCTTTGCGGTATCCTTTTCTCTTTAGATACGTGTCCTCGCATTCACTAAACATTCGGGGTGTGCGCCTGAGACTTCCATAACAGGCTTCGA
>CAYVKQ010000090.1:0-10593 GCA_964451945.1 uncultured Lentisphaerales bacterium | reverse complement strand
ATTCAACATCGTCCCCGGCGAGGAGATCCATCTTCCCGGCAACGACATTCACATGGTCGGCTTCGGCGCGAACTACTCCATCAACGGGCTGCTCGATTGCTCCGCCCAGACGCGTGAGAGCTCCCGACGCGCCATCATCGGCAATCCACCCCCCGTCCTGACGCAGGCCGAATACGAGGCGGAAGTCAACGCGCTCATTCCCAAGCTCAACATCCCGGACGGCATCGAGAAATTCACCTACGCTTCGTGCGTCTGGGTCTTCGAGCGGGTCCGCGCCGGCGGCGGCCTCGGCATCTTCGCCCACCCCTACTGGATCTCCGATGTGTTCCAGGTGCCGGAGTCCCTGACGGACTACCTCGCGGAAACGCATCCGTTCGACGCCTACGAGGTGCTCGGCGGGGAGAACTATTACCAGCAGAACGGCTTCCAGACCGTCAAGTACTACGAAGACCGGGCCAAGGGAAGGGACTACCCGGTCGTCGGCTCGACGGACAGCCACAACTCCATCGCCACCGACAACCGCAACGCGCTCATCTGCTCCACCTTCGTCTTCGCAAAAGCCAATGAACGCACGGCGCTAGTCGATGCGGTCAAAGGCAGGTATTCCGTCGCGGTGGACTCGATCTCCCCGGACATCCGCCTGGTCGGTGATTTCCGCCTGGTCAAGTACACGCGTTTCATCATCGAGGAATTCACACCGCTCCACGATGAACTCTGCTTCGAGGACGGCCGCCTGATGAAAGCCTACGCCACGGGCGATGCGCGCGCCGCCGAGGCCCTGCGCTTCATCCACGGCCGCATGGCGGCGCTCTACGCGAAATACTTCGCCGTCTAGCCCGTCCCGCCACCGCGGGCCGGGGCGGCCGCCGTTCCAGCGTGCGCCTTGGCCCACGCCCGCCAATACGCCTTGATCTTCGCGTCAAACTCCTGTACAAAAGTCCGCGACCCTCGGCTACTGCAACTCTGGCATTGCGCACGCGTCTCGGCAAACGGGAAAGGGGCAGATGATGATGACAAAACACTCGGATCGCAGGCAAAGGTTCCGCATGGATGCGGCAGGCCGGTGGCGCTGTGGCGCGGCGGCGGCTCTGGCGCTGTGGCTCGCGGCCTCGCCGCGGGCCGCCGGTGCCGAAGAAAAGGCGGCGCCACCGGTGTTTCCCAGCGCCGTCGATGCGGTCATGCTGACGCCGGAGCAGATCGATGAGCGGCTGCTGGCGGTGGCCATTTCCTATTCCGGGGAGCATCCCGAGGAACTGCTGAACATTCTGGATGTGCTGATGCAGCGCGCGCGCGCGCCTGCCGACCAGGCGCGCGACGAGGGCGCGGAGCGGGTCGGCGAAGGGTTCGGACCATCCGTCCGGCGTGTGGTCGACATGCTTTACGAATGGCCGTCCGAGCGTCTCACCGCCGCCGTCCGCGAGCGGCTTCAAGGCAGCGGCGACCGCCTGCTCGCGGGGCTGACGGCCGCCGTGGCGATCGCCGGCGATCCTGCGCAGGCGGCCTTTCTGTTCGAGCTGGCGACCCGCGCCGCCGCCGCGGGGGAGACCGAGCACGCCGTGCTGGCCCTGCTCGCGGTCGGCGAATGCCGCGCTGCCGCGCTGCTGCCCAAGCTGGAGCCCTTCCTCAACCACCAGCATCCCGCCTGCCGCGAGGCGGCGGCGCGTTCGGCCCACCTCATCCGCGTGGCGACGGGGGGCGCACCGGTGCCGCCGCTCGATCCCGCCACGCCGCTGCCGCCCGCCTGCAGCGCCGGCCCCGGCCTGCTCGACCTCTACCCGACCGTCCCCCGGGTGGCGTTGACCAATGCCGCCGCCCGCCTGCTCACGATCTCCCTCACGGGCCGGGGCGCCGCCCAGATCACGCCCGAGCTGATCGCGGTCGTCGAACGGGTTTTGACCGCGGGTGGCACGGTGATCCTCTCCGCGCCGGCGGGCACATGGCCGGCATCATTCGAGGAGTGGGCCGCGAAGCAGAAGGTGACGCTGCCAGGGCAGCCGCGAAGCGCCCATGGCGCGGGCGCCGTGAACCCCGCCGAGTACCGCGCGTTCGCCGACTATCCCTTCGAGCCGCGCGACCAGCCGGGACGCGCCGCCGACCTCGCCTGGCGGCAGTGGGCGCCGCCGCTCGCGGCGCCGCTGCTGGCGGGCAACGGAGCCGGGGCGATCGTCGTCGTCCAGGAGGGGGCGATGGGCGCCGGGCGGCTGGTGCTCACCACGATCGACCTGGCGGAGCGTCCCATCTACCGCGAGAATCTGCTGCGCTGGGTCTATGGCGACGCCCTGCTGGCGCACGCCTACCAGTTCACCAAGGACTACTCGTTCGAGCCGACCGGGCAGACCGAGCATTTCTCCTGGCTCAAGCCGCTCGCTGCCGACAAGCCGAAAGTGCTCTACCTCACCTCCAGCCTCTTCAAGCGGGGGTTGCTCGAAGTGCTGCAGCGGCTCGACGCCGAATGGCGCTATGTGCCGTACGACGCAACCCTCACTCTTCCGGCCAAGGAAAACGATAAGATCATCCCGCCGGCGCGGATGGCGCAGCGGGCCGTCTGTCTGCTGGAGCAGGCGCTGCCGTGGGCCGACGCCGTGGTCTTCGATGCCGGCGGGCACAATATGCTCAAAAGCCTCACCGCCTCGATCGACGGCAGCCTCTCGCTGGGGATCGCCCCGGCGCGGCTGCGGCGCGCCGTCTACCGCCGCGTCCACGAGGACGGCATCGGACTGGTCGGGATCTCATCCTCGCCGGAGCCGCTCGATCCGAACATGGTCGAGTTCGCCGGCCGCGCGGGCGGCGACGCGGCCGACGCCGCAGCATGCCGCGCGTTTGTCGCCGCGCTGAACCCCATCGCGCGCGAAGACGCGTTCCGCATGGCGCGCCGCGGCAAGGGGCGCCTCTTCTGGTACAACCGCAAACTACTGCACATCGATCCGGGCTATCCCGAAAAGACGGTCGTCCCCAAGGCGTTCGACGTGCCGGGCCTCTACGAGCCGCAGCGGCCGCTCGATTCGCGCCAGTACGACTACGCGCTGCTGGCCCGCGCGGTCCTCTGGTCGGCGGGCAAGGAGGCGCTGCCGCGCATCGCCACCGCCGAGGCCGACAGCGGCGCCGCGCCGCGGGTGCGGCTGACGCTCGACCGTCCCTTCACCGGGGTCTGCGAGATCCGCTTCCGCGACGCCTACGCCGAGGCGGCCGCGACGGTGAACGCCGCCGTCGCGGGGAACGAGGCGGTCATCGAGGCGCCGCCGCTGCCGGCCGGCCCGTATGTCGCCGAGGTGCGGCTGGCGCGCGCCGACGGCGCCGTCGCCGATATCGCCGCGGTCCGCCTCGACGCCGACGCCCCGGTGCGGATCGCCGGCGTCCGTCCCGACAAGCGCTTCTACGATCCGGGCGAAACGGCGCGCCTCGCGGTCGCGTTTTCCGCGCCTGCGGCCGGCGAGGTTGCGCTGGAGGTCCGCGACACCTGGGGACGCCTCCTCTTCACCGACCGCCGGCGGCTCGACGCGCCCGCCGCCGGGGTGGAGCTGGAGGTGCCGGTCGCGCATCCCCTGACGCGCCTGTGGGACGCGCACATCGCGCTGGCCCGCGACGGCCGCGTCCTGAGCCGCTGGCGGCAGCCGCTCGGCATCCGTCTCCCACCGCGCGAGCGCGATTTCGATGTCACCGCGGCGCCCACCGACGACACGGTGCTGACGTTTTTCCGCGACCGCATGGCGACCGACATCGTCTACGGCGACGCCGAACGGGCGTTTCGCCGGCGGTTTGACATGAGCGCCGGTATCTGGTCCGACAGCATCGGCGCGCTCAACACCCCGGGCGTGCGCAGCGACCCGCGCGCGCGTGAGCCGTGCCTCAACGCGCCCTCCTTCCGCCTGCGCGCCTACCGCGACCTGCAGGCGGCCGCCGAGCGGTGGCGCGACGTCGGCATCCGCGACTACATGATCGGCGACGAAGTCGGCCTGGGCGGCCGCTGCTTCGCGCCCGACTCGCTGGCGCGCTTCCGCACCAAGATGCGCGAGGCGTACGGCACGCTCGACGCCCTCAACCGCGAATGGGGCTCGGCCTTCGCCCGCTGGGACGACGTGCTGCCCTGCGAGGGCGGGAGCGCCGAACGGCCGGCGGCGTACGTCGATTTCGACCTCTTCACCTCGTGGGCGTTTGCCGAATACGCCAGCTATCTCGAGATGCTCGCGGGCGAAACGATCGGCACCTTCTACGCCGGCCACTCGGGCGGCATCCACGACAACGTGATGATGCACCTCGCGGGGTCGCTCTACTACTACGGGGTGATCGAGCAGGCCGTCTCGATGAAGCGCCCCGACGCCGTCATCGGCTGCTGGTACGCCCCCGGCTACAGTTTCCGCGAAACGCACGAGACCGAGTCGCGCCACTGGCCGTGGTGGCACCTCTTCCGCGGCACGACGCGCATCCAGATCTGGCACCCGCAGTCGGGTCCGCCCGCCTACCACGAGGACCTCAGCCGCCCCTACAACGCCTTCGCCTGGATGGCCGAGGAGATGGCCGACATCCGCCTCGGCATCGGCAAGCTGTTCCTCCACGCGCAGCGCGAGGAGGGGCCGGCGGCCGTCTACCTCTCGCAGCGGAGCCTCTTCACGGCGTCGGCGCTGCAGGAACTCGCGAAGGATGAGGAGAAAAGGAAAAAGAGATCCCCCGCCTCCTCCGTCTGCGCCCTGATGCAGAAGGCGATCCTCGCGGCGCAGGTCGAATGCCGCTACCTCAGCGAGTACCAGGCCGAGGCGGGCGAGATCGCGCGCCGCGGGCTGAAGCTGATCGTGCTGCCCGGCGCCTGCAGCCTCTCCGCGCGCGAGCGGGCGGCGTTGAAGGCCTTTGTCGAGGCGGGCGGAACCCTGGCGGCCGACGCCGAGGCGGGAAGCCGCAATGAACACGGCACGTTGCAGCCGCAGAGCCTGCTGCAGGAGTGGCTCGGCGACCTTCCGGCGATCACGGCGAACGGCCGCTCCGAAGCCGTGCCGCTGGGGCGCGGGCGGATCGTGGTCTGCGATTTCGATGCCTGGGTCGCGGCGTCGAAAACGGCAGACGGCAAGGAGGATGGGGCGGGCCACGCGGCCGCACTGCTGCGCCTGGCGGGGTTGACGCCGGAGGTCGCTGTCACCACCGCCGAGGGCAAACCGCTGCCGGTGACGTTCGGGTTGTTCCGCGATGGCGCCGCCACCTACTTCGGCTTTGCGGGGCTGGGGAAGGGCGGTAGGGTGGCGGACGAGCCGTCGGTGGCGGTTGATCTCTCGCTCCGCGCTCCCGCGCATGTCTACAACGCCCGCCACGGCGGCTATCTCGGCCAGACCGCTTCGTGGAAGACCAACGCCGTCGCCGGCCTCGCCCAGGTCTACGCAGCTCTTCCCTGGCGTCTGGATGGCATCGACGTCGCCATCGCCGAAACAGCCTGCCGGCCGGGGGCGGTGGTTTCCTGCACCGGCCGCGCCCGCGTGTCGGGGGCTCCGGAGCCGGGGCTGCAAGTGTGGCTGGTGCAGGTGCGCGGCCCCGACGGCGCGCGCTACCCCGCCTTCACCAGGCGGCTGGTGGTGCGCGGCGGCCAGGGGGCGTTTGTGTTGCCGCTCCCGCTCGACGCCGCGCCCGGCGACTGGGAGGTCACGCTGCGCGATGCGGCGACGGGCGTCACCGGCAGCGGCCGGTTCCACGTAACGGAGGCGAAGCCATGAAGCGTTCCATCCTGATCGCAATCCTGGCCATGCTGGCGGCGCGGGGCCCGCTCTGCGGCGCCGGCCTCGATGACCTGCTGGGCGGCGACGGCGACGACATCGGCGTGCTGCTGGGCGACAAGCCGGTGAGCCAGGAGGAGTTCGAAACCCGGCTGACGAAGGCGCTGCGGCAGAACGACGACGCCGTGCGGCGCAAGGAGCTCGCCGAGTTGCTCGGCATCTTCGTGCGGACCCGCTCGATCGTGCCGGCGCCGCGCGACTGGAACGCCTTCAGCGGCGCGTTGCTGGAAACGGCCGATCCCGCCCGTCTCGTCGACGCCGCCGTGAAACTGCTGACGGCGACGGAGAACCTCCAGTTCGACCTCGCCGCGCGCTCCCGCGTCAATCTCGGCATCCGCTTCGCCAACGCCGTCAACGGCGTGCCGTTCGAGCAGCTCCAGACGCTGCACGACCGGTTCAAGGGAAGCGACTTGCTCGACCTGGAGTGGCTGCTGCCGGCGCTGGGGCGGGCGGGCGGCGCGGCGGCACTGCCGCTGATCAATTCCTACCGCGCTGACCGCACGGTGATTCCGCTCGGCCACGAGTCGAATATCCGGCGCGTCCCCTGCGCTGCGGCGCTGGCGGCCGCCTATGCGGGCGAAAGCAACGCCTTGGAACAAGTGCTCGGCTGGTATGAAACCGACGTGGTCAACCTTCCCAAACACGCGTTCAACATCGCGTGGGCGATCCAGGAGGGAATGAAACCCAACTATGCGATCCTGGACTACGCCACCCACCGGATCGCCCAGGCCGAACGGCTGCTCGATTTCAAGGGGCCGGAGCATCTGCCCGCCCTGATCGCGCGCGCCAACCGCGACGCCTCGATCTCGCTGACCGCCTACGTGATCGCCAAAATGGACACCGCCGACGCCTCCGGGCTGCCGCGGTTGCTGGCGCTCGCCGACCACCCCTGCGTGCTGGTCAAGCAGCGGGCGCTTTTGGCCTTCTTCGAGCGTGGCGACAAGGCGTTGCGGCAGGAGGCCGTCGCGCGGACGCGGGCGTTGCTGGACGCCCCGTCGGGCGCCGACCGCTTCATGGCCGCCGAAACGCTGCAGTTGCTCGGGGTGGAGGACGCATCCCGGATGATCGAGCAGCGCCTCGCCCAGGAAACGAGCCCGACGGTGCGGCGGCGTCTGGAGACGCTGCGGCTGGGGGGAACCTGGTAGGTTGGTGGGATGAGTGACCCCAAATGCGCTTGGATGTTGGGCGATGAAAAAGGACTGCCGCCCTCGGGCGGCAAGGGAGAACCCATGACGAAACGGACGATGATTCAGCGGAGCGCGCCACGGGTGTGCACGGCGCGGCGGGTGGCGGCGTTCGACAAACAGGCAGTCCTCGACCGGCTGTTCGCGGGCGAGGGGGTCGAGTCCGATTTCCAGATCGTCGAACAGGTGGCGCGACCGTCGGCCGAGTCCTCCTTCGATGTCTGCACCGACGGAGAAGCCCTTTTCGTCTCCGTCCTGCTCTGGGAATCGGGCTCGTCTTACAGCACCGCGCCGCAGGCCGTGCCCGACGCAGGCCTCGGCAACAACGGCGTCGAAGTCCTCTTCGCTCCTTGCGTCGACGGCTACGGCTTTCTCCAGTTCGGCGCGGGGCCCGGCAACGGCACGTGGTTCAACCATCACTGGCCCTACCACGACGACCGTCCCGATCTGGTCGCGCGGCCGCAGTGGTCATGCGAAACACACTTCGAGAAGATGGGCGAAGATCGCGTCTGGGCCGCCTTCTTCCGTTTTCCGCTGGCGGCGATCACGGTGCCCGGCAGCGACGGGACAATCGGCTTCAACGTCATGCGGGTGCAGTTGCGCACGGGCGAGGCGTCCGCCTGGTCGCACGCCGGCGGCAACGGCTTCTGCGATTTCACTTCCCTGGGCTGGCTGCGGCTGACGGCGTCGGCGCCGCGGCCGGCCCCATCCCCGCTCTGCAAGCTGCCCGCGGTCGGCGGCTATCAGTTGCAGACGACCTACGACTTCCCCGACGAGATGGTCGGCGGCCCCTACACGCCCGACGTGATGCGGCGTGAACTGCGCTTTCTCAAGGCGCACGGCGTCGGCCGCGTCTACTGGATCGATTATCCCGGCACGGTCGAGGCCGTGCGGCTGCGCACACCCGGCGCGCCCATCTACCGCGCCGCCAACTACGACCGCACGATCAAGGCGTGCGGCGGCGACCCCATGCCCGTCGCGTGCCGCATCGCCCACGAGGAGGGGATCCAATTCTTCACCACCATCAAGCCCTACGACCTCTGGGCGGGCGACGCCGGTGTCACTTCCATGCCGCAGTGCGCCTTCCGCCGCAATCCGGCGTGGACGGTCCCGTACACCGGCCAGGCGGTGGAGACCATCGACCTCTACGCCGACAACGACGCGCCGCTGCCGTTTGCCGCGGAGGGGATCCGCCTCTACGCCAGCGCCGACAACACAGCGTACGAGCCGGTGCCGGAGGCGACGGTCGCCGAGGCGGTGGTCGAGCGGCCCCGCACCCGCTGGAGCCCGGCAGGCAAGCGGCCGGCGGGCGGCACCGAGCGCGTGCGCCGCCTCCGCATCTCCACCGGCGGCCGTCGCTGCCGCTACTGGGCCGTGGCGTTTCCCGCGGCGGCGGCGCCGGGAACCTTCGGCAACCAGGACTACCTGCTGGCCGAGGCCTCCGGCGGTCTCCCCGCCACGTTCGCCGCCGCGCGGGGCGGGCGTGATTTCCGCACCGCCGGCTTTGATTTCTATCACGACGGTTCCGCGGCGGGGTGGGCCGATTCGAGCGAAGGGACCTTGAAGCGGCGGACGCTGCCGGCCGGCGGCGTCTTCGGGCTGAGACTCGGGCACGAGCCGTATCTTGCCGGCATGCTGGAGCCGGGGTTCGACGAAGTCCGGCGCTACTGGCTCGACACGTTCGTGCGGCGGGCGGTCGCAGCCGGCGCCGACGGCGTGGACGTGCGGATCGCGCACCATCACTGCTGCGTCGAGTGGCTCTCATACGCCTATGCCGAGCCGGTGCTGCGGGCGTTCCGCGGCCGCTTCGGCCGCGATCCCGGGGCAACGGCGTCCGACCTCGAGGCGGTCCGCCGCATCCGCGGGGAGTTCCACACGCAGTTCCTGCGCGAGGCCAAATCGGTGCTGGCCGCCGCGGGGAGGAAACTCGAGGCGCATGTCGAGGCGCGCATGAAGACGCCGCCTGCGCACGACACCTTCACCCAGATCCACTGGGACTGGGCGACCTGGATCGACGAGGGGATCATCGACGGCGTGAACCTGAAATACCTCGGGCCGCTGAACCGCTGGGTCCACCGCGAGATCGTTCCCCGGGCGCGGCGGCGCGGCATCCCCGTGCACGTGGTCGACGCCGTCGGCGATCCCCGCAGCCAGCCGCGCACGCCCGAATGGGCGGCGGAGATGCAGGCGATGGTGCGGGCGGGGGGGCTCAACGGACTCAACCTCTACGAGATCTGGGTCTACCTGCGCACGACGCCGCGGGGCGAGTGGTTCGCGCGCGGCTGCGGCCGCGCCGTTTTCGCGGCACTGTGCGGCCGCTGAGCCAGAGGTCGGAGCTGTCCCACAATCAGGAATGTGCTGCGCGTGCAGTTGTCCAGCCGGAAACCAGCTCAAGCGATTTCCGGTTCCTGGGCTGACCGCGATGACGCGGCAAAAGGAGAAGAGCCATGGCCAAACTGCGCATCATGAGCAACAATATCTGGAATATGGATGACAACTGCGAGGTGTGGCGCGCCCTCGGCGAAGACTGCTCGGCGGAGGTCCGTATGAAGGGCATCGCCCGCGTCTATGGCGAGCTCCGCCCCGGCGTCGTCGGTCTGCAGGAGGCGTCGCACAAGATGATTGACTGCCTGATGACCGAACTCGCCGCCGTGGGGCTCCGCTACGCCGTGCAATGGACGCGCTTCACCAGCATCCTCTACCGCCCCGACCTCTTCGAACTCCTCGACTCCGAGTACCTCCTCTATCCCGTGACGATGGAAGGCTACGAGGGGTGCTTCAACGATGGGCGCAGCAAGTCCCTGAACGTCGCCGTATTCCGCTGCAAGGAAGACGGGCATGTGTTCGTGCTCGGCAATACCCACCTTTGGTGGAAGTCCTCCAACCCCGCCGACCCGAGCTTCCAAAGGGGGTCGGACGAGGCGCGCGTCCTGCAGATCGGGCTCGCCTCCGGCCTGATCGCCAAATACCAGAAGCAGTACGCCGGCCCCGCCGTTTTTCTGGGCGATATGAACTGCGGCTACCGCGCCGCGCCGGTCCAATTGGCGCTTCGGAGCGGCTTCGTCCATGCGCACGACGTGGCAACCGAATACGCCTCGGAGGAGAACGGGCATCACTACTGCTATCCCTCGGGGCACAAACCCTACGTCCCGCAGCCTTTTGTGAACGCCATCGATCATATCCTGCTGCGCGATGCGCCCAAGGACGCCGTCCGCCGCTTCGACCGCTACACGCCCGATTATTACGAGACGCTCTCCGATCACTATCCCGTCTACATCGACGTTGTCTTGTGACGTTTCCGCAGGCGGGGCCAGCCCTGTCTTTCACGCGCCTAACACGACTCCAGCCGGGCGCGTTTCCAGCCTTCCGAGGTCTTGATGTAGAGGCCGGCCGCGGCACCGCCGTCGACCCAGGCCAGTTCGCCGGGCGTTCCGTCCGCGGGTACCGGCGGCGTCGCGCGCGGCGTCAGCCGCAGGCCGGGGCCCGACACAGTCAGCGGGGGTTGCGCGCCGTCGCCGTCTCCGGAGGGGATCCGGCACTCCCGGCCGCCCATGACGACGTGGTCGCGGTACGACTCGCCCAGGATGGTGGCGCCGTCCAGATTGCCGTCGAAGGCTTTGGCGAGCTTGTGTTCGGGGTGGGCGAAGTAGCCGTTG
>CAYVKQ010000089.1:0-10667 GCA_964451945.1 uncultured Lentisphaerales bacterium | reverse complement strand
CCGAAAAATCATCCAGATACCCCGTTTGCCACACCCCTTCGCGCGCGTTTCCGTACACTTCGCAGTTCCAGAGCCAGACATGCCCCGAAGACGTGAGGTGCACGCCGGCCGAGGTGCCCGTGTTCTGGTACACCCGCGTGTCGCGGATGACGGTGCTCCCGGCATTGTTCAGGCGGATGCCATGGCCCTTGTTGCCGTACACCCGGGCCCCGGTGACGCCGTTGCGGCAGCTCCGCGACATCATGTAGATCCCGGCGCCCGGATTCTCCCGGACCGTTACACCGACGAGGTTGCACAGGACGCTTTGCGACAGCAGGACGCCGGCCGTCGATGCCCCGCTGACCGTAAACCCGTCGAGCGTGACGCCTGCCACGCGGTCGAGTTTGAGCCCGTAGGCGCCGCCCGTGACGACGACCTCGCCGTCCGCCTGGAAAAGGATCGGCTTGCCCTCCGCGCCCGAATGCGTCAGGTCGACCGCGCCGGCATACGTCCCGGCCGCGACGACGACCGTGTCGCCCGCGACCGCCTCCGCGGCGGCTTTGGCAAGGGTGGCCCACGGGGTCAGGGGATTTTCAGCCTCCCCGGCCGAGCGCCCGTCATCCCCGAGCGCGGCGTCGACGTGGTAGACGGCGTCCGAGAGCGGATCCTGGGCCGGGCTCTGGAATGTCCCGATGTCGACCCCGCCCATGCCATTCCCCAGGAGCGGGGAGCCGGCGTACACGCGGTTGAAATTCCATCCGTTGGCGAGGTCCGACCAGCCGGGGTTGGCGACGAGGTTGGCGACGCAGTTCGCCCGCGCGTTGATCTCATCGGCCGTGAGGCAGTTGAAGTTCATTTCGCCGTCGCCGCCGAAGTTGGCGATGCCGTTGCCGTAGAACAGGTTGTTCTTGAGGTAGTACACCGTGGTGGAATGACGCTGGCGGATGCCGAAGCGGTTGTTGCCGACGAAGACGCAGTTGCGGACATGGATGTCGTTCCACGCATACGAGGCGATCCCCGCGTAGAGGTTGCCGTAGAAGGTGCAGTTCTCGATATAGGCCTTGAGACGCGTCATTTTGCTGGCAGAAATCCCAATGCCGTTCCTGCGGTTGTCGTAGAAGGTGCAGTTCTGCACCCGGTTGCTGGCCGGCGTTCCTTCCAGGTAAATGGCGCCTCCGTAGATATCGCCCGCGTCACTCGCGAACGTGCCGGTGAAATCGAATCCGTCGATCACGAAATAATCGGCGTTGTTCAGATTGAGCGCCCGATATGGCGCCGTAACCACTGCGCGCCCGGGAGCGGTCAACCCGTTCGGCGCGGCCGCGACGCCGGCGTGATTGGTGGTGAAGTCAACCCGTCCGCGGTAGGTTCCGGGCGCCACGCGGATTTCATGACCGCCCTTCGTCACGGCGTTGGTTGCCGCCAGGGCGGCCGCCGCGTCGACGATGTTCGTGAACGGATGTTCCGGCGACCCGTCCCACGGGCCGCCGCTATTGGCGGCGTCGACGTGAAGGATCTCCGCCGGGGCCCTCGGGGCAAACGCCGCCGCCAGCAGCGTCACCAGACCAACACGCGCTTTCAACCCAGTCATCTGCCACCTCCTTCTGTGGAGCCCGTGGCGAGCCCCCGTGCGGAAGACGCCGCGGCAGACCGCCGATGATCGGCCTCTCGCGGCGACCGGGCAAATCATCATGCGATCAAATGTACCACGCAGGGGGAGAATGTCAACACCGCGCAGCAATTCCAATTCAGGGGGTGTTTCCAGCCTGAACCCTGGTATCCTGAACCCTGACTCCTGGCGCTTGCGTGGGTTTTGCAGGAGCCTTCCTAATCAGGATGTGTTTGCCCCGCCTACCGCCCCAGGCGCACCCCCATGTTGAAGAGCGCTTCGAGCGGACCACGCAGGTTGACGTCGAGGTTCACCGGCGGCAGGTCGCCGCGCTTCTCGGCCTTCCCCGCCAGCCGCAGCTTGAGCACGGCGTCGCCGCCCGGCGCCGCGGGCGGCTCCAGATCAAGGCGGAAAGCGGAATAGGCGAGATCGTGCAGCGCCGTTACCACCTGCTTGCGGACTGCGGGATCGAGACCTTTCAGCGTCGCTTCGACCATTGCCGTGTCGCGGATCTGCACGCGCCCCCCCTCGCCGGGCAGCGAGTAGAGAAAGCCGTCGGACAGCCGCACCGCTCCTTGTTCGTAGCGGAGCGGCAGCCGTCCGTACAGCCGCCCCTCGCCCGTCCCCGGCACCGCCCGCAGCAGATCGAGGATCTCGCCGAGTTGCACCTGGTCGATGAAAAGCGTCAGATCGGCGCGCCGTCCCTTGGCATCGGCATGAACCGCAAACAGCCGGACCACACCGCCGCACCACCCTGCCTGGGCCCGCTCGATGAACAGCTCCGCGGGATCGGCCCGCCACAGCGCCTCGGCGTTCGTCGCCACCAGCTTGCCGGCGGCCGCGCGCGCCACGCCGAGACGCCCGGATGCCGTCCACGCGCCGGGGCCCGTGCCGCCGAACGAGGCGTCGGCGTCGAGCCCCGCCACCTCCCACAGGCCGTCGTCGCCGCGGAGCCCCAGCCCGCGGACGACCGCACCGCCGCGCACCGCGACGGCGCCGTCGGCGCGCATCGTCGCCACCGCCTCGGCGGCAAGGGTGCCGCCGGTCACATCGAGCCCCGCCGCCGGCGGCGCCAGGCGGCAGACCGCGTCGCCCGGCGCCAGCGTCGTCTCGGGCACCGCCACCCGCGCGCGGACCTCCCCGCCCGCCCGCAGCGGCACCTCGACCGCGGCTTCGGCCCGCAGCGCGCTCTCCCGCAACCGCAGCGCGAACGAAGCATTGAGCACACCGCCGGTCACCGCCGCCGTCAACCGCTCCGGCTCCCAGGCGCCGCCGCCAGCCGACAACGCGGACCACGCCAGCGTTGCCTCCTCCACAGCCTCCACCGCCGCGCCCGCCCCGCGAAACGCACACGCCGCACGAAGGCCGTCGAGCGTCGCCGCGCCGTTCGTCGCCGCGACCCGCGCCGCGTCCGCGTCGCACCGCGCCCGCCAGACCGGCGGCGCCGCGCCGCCGGGATCCAGCGACGCCTCGACATTCGCCCGGAGTGCGCCGCCGCCGCACCGGAACCCGCCAACCTCCGCCTCCACCCGCTCAACCCCGCCGGTCGCCCACGCCCGGAACGCGCCGCCGCCAAACGACACCCGCCCCTCCGTCCTGTCGAAAACTCCGGAGACGACGCCGTCGGCGACTTCGCATCGCCAGGCGGGTGTCCCGCGCAGCGCCAGTTCCGCCGCGCCCGCTCCCCCGCTTCCCGAGGCGCTGAAATCGCACACCGCATCCTGCGCGAACGTGAGCGGGCCGGTGAACGGCCGAACCGCGGCGCGGTCGAGCCGCACCGCCCCCGCGACCTCCCACGCCGCTGCCGCCGGCGTCCCGTTCGTCAGTCCCGACACCCGCCACCGCGCGTCGCCCGCAACCGCTTCGCGCGCCCCGCGGCCGGCGGATTCCGCACGGACGACCCGCGCCGTGAGGCATCCCGCCAAAGTATCAAGCGGCCAGACGCCGGCGACCGTCGCCTCGATCGCTCCCTCGCTCAATGCGCCCGTCAGACACGGAAGCGCCAGTCGACCCTCCAGCCGCGGCGGCTCGCCCGCCTGCCCGTGAAGCGTTACCCATCCTTCCGCGCGCGATGCGCGCCACGATTCCCCGCCGCCGACGGCCAGCGCCTCGGCCGTCGCAGTGCCGCCGAGGGTGAAGTCACACGCGCGCAGAGTTGTCCCGGCGGCCATCCCCACACCGGTCAGCGACACGGCGCCGGATGCCGCACCCACGCCGCCGGACGGCAGGTTGAACACATTTCCCAAAACCGTTCCCTCGGCGCCCCACTCCCCTTGCAGACTCGTGAAAGTGATGCCGGCGGCAACGCCCGCAAAAGGACCGCTCCGGGAGGTGACGAGAAGATCCCCGGCGAGCTTTCCCCGCGCCCCATCTCCAGCAGCGGACACCTCTGCGGCAAGGGTCATCCCGCCCATCGCCCGCAGGCCGTCGGGCGCCGCGGACACCGCTTTCAGTGACGAAAGCGCGGCGGACACCACTGCGAGCCCATTGCTCGCCGAGAGGCTGCCGCCGACCGTGCCCTCCAGGCGCCACGCCACGGGCACGCCGACAGCGCACTGGACCGTTCCGAGCGCAACCCGTCCAACGCGCCACGGGTGCGCCGCCGCGAAGACGGCATCAAGCAGGACCGCCGGATTGATGTCGCGCCAGGCGTCGCCGTCCGCCCGGTCGCCGCCGCCGCCCGCGACGGCGAGCCGCACCCCGTCCGCTTCAACCGCCTCGACGGTGCGGCCCAACAGCCCCAGCGGCGAGTAGCGGACGATCAGCGAATCAGCATCGACCTTCCAGCCGTCGCCCTCCAGACGCAGCAGTCCGGCGCGCAGCGCGAAGAGGCCGGCTCGGTTCACCTTCGCCGACCCTTCGACACCCGCGCGGCGCAGGGCGCGCGCCGCCGCCCGCTCGGCGATCAAGCCGCATCCGACCGGCCCGTACAGAACGAGCCCCGCGGCCACCACCGCCAGCGCCGCGCTTTCCAGCCACCGCCTGCCCCGCATGCGATCACCCTTTTTCCCTACTGCGCCGCCGCCCAGCGGGCGATGTCGTCGGCCAGGCGGTCCACGGCCACTTCGGCATACCCCGCCACGCCCGTGCGCAGGGTGTTGCGGATCGGGCCGGTCCACGCCGCGGGAATGCGGTCGACGCCGTGCATCACTCCCCAGAGGCTGCCCACCGTCGCGCCGTTGCAGTCGGTGTCGAAGCCGCACATCACCGCCTGCGCCACGCTCTGCCCGAAGGCGTCGCCGCCCCACAGCAGCGCGGCCGCGACCACCTGCGCATTGGCGTTGGTGTGGCACCAGTCGTGGGCACGCCGCTCGTTCCACTGCGCGTGGATATATTCGCTGGCGATCCCGTAGTCCGCGCCGTCCTCCCACAGGGCGAGGATGGTCTCGACATCCTCCCGCAGCCGGCAGCGGGCCGGGATCTGGTCGAGCCCCGCCCGGATCACCGCCGCCCAGTCGTCCAGCACCGCCGCCGCCGCCACCATCGCCGCCACCCACATCGGCCCGTAGATGCCGTTCTTGACGTGGGAGATCGAGGCGTCGCGCCACGCCCATTCGGCGGCGCGCGCGGGCGCTCCCGGATTGACGTAGCCGTAGATGTCGGCCCGGATCTGCGCGCCGATCCATTCGCGGTACGGGTTGAGCCGGACCGCGCTCGCCGGCGGCGCGATTCCCGCCGCCAGATTGCGGTAGGCCGCCCGCTCGGCGGTGCAGGTCGCCAGCAGCGGCAGCCACGCCAGCCACGCAGACGCCACGTCCTGCGGCGTGAAGGCCGCGCCGTGGCGCATCAGCATCGCCGCGCCCAGGACGGTGTAGTTGGTGTCGTCGTCGGGGACCATGCCGCTGATGCGCGGCAGCAGGCAGCGGTTCTGCAGGAGCTGCCTGCGGTCGCCGGCGAATTTCTGCACCGGCCGCAGCGCCTCGATCCGCTCCGCCATCCGCTTGGTCGGCACGCGGAAGTAGGTGGCGAGCGGCCAGTTCCCCGTGGCCTTCGCCGTGATCTCAATGCTGGTGCGGTACCACCCTTCGACCGGCTTGCCGAGCAGGCAGCCGCAGATGCGTCCGAGCAATCCGCCGTGGACGGCGCGCCGCAGCCGCGCCGCCGACCCGTGCCAGGCGGGCACACCGACCCGCGCCGGCGCGCGCGCGCGGCGGATGCCCGCCAGGTCGTCGGGCTCCTCGTAGGCGTAGTTCGCCCGCAGCGGCAGCGCCTGGATCGTCTCGCAGAGGCGGCTGTAGCGCGCCAGCCACGCGGCGTCGCGCGCGCCACCCAGTTGCGCCGCCCATCCCCCCGCCGGACGCGGCGCCTTCTGCAGCGCGCGGATCTGCGTCCGCACGGACGAAAGGTCGCGCCCCTCCTGCTCGGCCTGCAGCAGTTCGACTTCGAGATCGACACCGCTCAGCCAGGCGTGCCGGTTGAGCCAGGAGAACTCGTCGTTTTGCTCCGCCGCCGCGTCCGTTTTCTTTTTTGTCGTCGCTCGCACCCCGCACCTCCCTACAATCACCGATCACTGCTCACTGCTCATGAATCCCGCCGCTTCCAGCAACGCCTCGCTCACGCCCTCGCCGCGGCCGCAGAGTTTCTCCACGTATTTGGCCAGAATGTCGCCTTCGAGGTTCACCGCGTCGCCGACGCGCCGCGCCGCCAGGCTGGTCGCCTCCCACGTGTGCGGGATGACGTTTACCTCGAACCAGTCATCCCCCACTCCCGACACCGTCAGGCTGATCCCGTCGATGGCGACCGACCCTTTGAGGACCGTCTGCCGCGCCAGTCCGTGTGGACAGCGCACGCGCAGCACGCGGTCGCGACCGCGGTTCTGAATCGCCGCCAGCGTGCCGCGCGCGTCGACGTGCCCCGTCACCAGATGCCCGCCCAGGCGGTCGCACAGGCGCAGCGCCCGCTCCAGGTTCACCGGCGCCTGCGTCGCCAGGGCGCCCAGCGCGGTCCGTTCCAGCGTCTCGTCGAGCACGTCGGCGTAGAACACCCCGGCCCGCGCCTCGGTGACCGTCAGGCACGCCCCCTGCACCGCCACGCTTTCGCCGATCTCCAGCGCCGTCTCCCAGGGCTCGTGGGCGCACGCCAGCGACCAGCCGCCCTCGCGGCGGCGCAGCCCCTGGAAGCGCCCCACCCGCTGGATCAGTCCCGTGAACATTCCGGCCTCCGTTTGAGCCGCACCATCACGTCGTCGCCGAACACCTTCGTCCCGGCCAGCGCGAAGCGCGGCATCCGCCCGAGCAGAAAACCGGCCCCCCGCACGCCGCTGACCGCCCGTTCGTCGCCGAGAAACGCCGGCGCCAGAAACACCACGCATTCGTCGACCAGCCCGGCGCGCAGCAGGCCGCCGGCCAGATCGCCGCCCCCTTCGCACAGCACATGCGTCATTCCCTCCGCCGCAAGTTTCCGCAGCACCGCGCGCAACGACAACCGTCCGTTGCGTCCCGCAAAAGACCACACCCGCACGTCGGCGCCATCAGTGCCTCCGGCTACGGCGGCGACCGGATGCGCCGCGCCACGCACCGTGCACACGACGGTCGTTCCTTGCGCGCCGTCGTGGAACAGGCGCGCCGCAGGCGGCACCCTCCCGGCGCCGTCGATCACGACGCGCCAACGTCCGCTGACGCCGGGGAGGCGACACGTCAGCGACGGATCGTCGGCCAGCACCGTCCCCGCGCCGACCATCACGGCGTCGGCGCGCCGCCGCAGCTTCTGCACCGCCGTGCGCGCGGCCTCGCCGGTGATCCATTTGGAGGCGCCGCGGCGGTCGGCGATCCGGCCGTCGAGGGTCATCGCCAGTTTCAGCGTCACATAGGGCAGCCCTGCGCACACCCGCTTGGCAAAGGGGGCGATCAACTCGGCGCAGGCGTCGCCGCAGCAGCCCACCGCAACCTCCACCCCGGCGCGCCGCAGCAGGTCGAAGCCCCTCCCCGCGTGGCGCGGATTGGGATCGGTGCAGCCGACCACCACGCGCGCGATGCCGCTGCGGAGGATCAAATCGGTGCAGGGCGGAGTCCGCCCCTGGGTCGAACACGGTTCGAGCGTCACGTAAAGCGTCGCGCCCCGGGGCGTGGCGGCGCAGGCGCCGACGGCCTCGACCTCGGCGTGCGCCAGGCCGGCGCCATGGTGCCATCCCTCGCCGAGCTTGCGGCCGCCGCGGACGATCACCGCGCCCACGGGCGGGTTCGGCCGTGTCGTCCCTTCGCCGCGGCGGGCGAGCGTCAGCGCGCGCCGCATCCACCGGATATCGGCGTCCGCCATCTCACCTCCTTGCCGACCGCGGCGCGTCGCGGGCGGCGCGGTCGAGTATGCCGTTGACGAAGCGCCCCGACTCGGCGCTGCTGAAGAACTTCGCCAGGTCCACCGCCTCGTTGATGCAGACCACGGCCGGCACCTCGCCGCCGAAGAACATCTCGTAGATGGCGAGGCGCAGCACGTTGCGGTCGACGACGCCCATCCGGTGCAGCGGCCAGTTCTGGGTGTACGCCGACAGCTTCTCGTCGATCGCCCCGCGGTTGGCGACCGCGCCGCGCACCAGTCCCTCGGCGAAAAGGCGCAGCTTGGCCGGGGCGAGCGCGTCAATCTCGGCCTCTTCGGAGGGCGGCGGCGCATCCGCGTCTGCCGCGGTGTCGTCCGTTTCGGCATCGGCCAACTCGTCCCGGCGGCAGGCGGAGAGCTGGCGCCAGAACGCGGCCAGCGCTTCCTCCAGTCCGGTTTCGGGGTTCATATCGAGCTGGAACAGCAACTGCACCGCCCATTCGCGCGCGTGGCGTCTCTTTTTCAGGTCGGCCATCCGGCATCTCCATTCAGCTAAACCAACGGAGGCGCAAAACCCCGTCCGACGGCTGTGGCACGGGCATCTTGCCCGTGTTCCACGGGCGGGACGCCCGTGCCACGCGGAGGGGGACGGGAGCCTCCAACGGATCGTCAATCCAACTGCTTCAGCACCGAGACCAGTTCGATCGCGGCGAGCGCGGCGTCCCAACCCTTGTTGCCCGCCTTGGTGCCCGCCCGTTCGATCCCCTGCTCGATCGATTCGGCGCTGACCACGCCGTTGAGCACGGGAATGCCGCACTTCAGGCTGATCGACGCCAGCGACTTCGAGACCTGCGTGTTGATCAGGTCGGCGTGCGATGTCGCCCCGCGGATGACCGCGCCGAGCGCCACGACCGCGTCGTAGCGGCCCGAAGCCGCCAGCTTGCCCGCCGCCAGCGGCAGCTCGTTGGCGCCGGGGACCCAGACGACGGTCAGGTTCTTCTCGGCGCCGCCGTGGCGCACCAGGCAGTCGACCGCCCCCTTCAGCAAGTGCGTCGTGAGGAAGCTGTTGAAGCGGCTCACCGCCAGCGCCACCCGCATCCCCTCGGCATTCAGTTTCCCCTCGATCAGTCGATACTCCATCTTCCCCTCCTTTTTCCACTAACACCTAAAGCCTAACCACTAGCGCCTGGCGCCTAATCCCTAACCACTACAACTCATGTCCCATCTTGCACTTCTTGGTCTGCAAATAGCGCGTATTGTGTTTTCCCGGCTGGACCACCAGCCCCACGCGCTCGACGATCTCGAGTCCGTGTCCTTCGAGTCCCACCACCTTGCGCGGGTTATTGGTCAGCAGCCGGATCTTGGCGAGCCCGAGGTTCTTCAGGATCTGCGCGCCGACCCCGTAGTCGCGCAGGTCGGCGGCGAAGCCGAGCCGCTCGTTCGCCTCGACGGTGTCCATCCCCGCCTCCTGCAGCTTGTAGGCGTGCAGCTTGTTGACCAAGCCGATGCCGCGCCCCTCCTGCCGCATGTAGAGCACGACGCCCCGCCCCTCGCGCTCGATCCGCTCCATCGCCGCATGGAGCTGCATGCCGCAATCGCAGCGCGCCGACCCCAGCACATCGCCCGTGAAGCATTCGCTGTGGACCCGCACCAGCACCGGTTCGGCGGCGCCCTCGATGTCGCCCTTGATCAGCGCCAGATGCTCCTTGCCGTCGAGCGCCGAGCGGTACATGCGCAGCCGGAAATGGCCGTAGGCGGTCGGCATGTCGACCTCTTCGAGCTGCTCGACCAGTCGTTCGCGGCTGCGGCGCCAGGCGATCAGGTCGGCGATCGAGACCATCTTCAGCCCGTGGCGGGAGGCGAATTCCCTCAACTGCGGCAGCCGCGCCATCGAGCCGTCGGGCATCATGATCTCGCAGATCACTCCGGCGGGACGGAGCCCCGCCAGGCGCGCCAGGTCGACCGCCGCCTCGGTGTGGCCGGCGCGGACCAGCGTGCCGCCGTCGCGCGCCTCCAGCGGGAAGACGTGGCCGGGGCTGACCCAGTCGTCGCGGCCCGAGGCCGGGTCGACCAGCATCCCGATCGTCGCCGCGCGGTCGGCGGCGCTGATGCCCGTCGTCACGCCGCGGGCGGCGGTGCCGTCGACCGACTCCATGAAGGCGGTGGAAAAGGCGTCGCCGCGGTTGCGCAGCGGCATGCGGGCGATCCCGAGCTGCTGCAGTCGGTCGCGCGTCAGCGGCACGCAGATCAGGCCGCGGCCGTGAAGGGTCATGAAATTGACCGCCCCGGGAGTCACCTTCTCCGCCGCCAGAATCAGGTCGCCCTCGTTCTCGCGGTTCTCGTCGTCCGCCACGACGACCATGCCGCCCTCGCGAATGACGTCGACACACGCCTCCACATCATCGAAAACAGTGCTCATTTCTTATCCGCCAAAAAAACAAAGGCCCCGACGCGGAGCGGCGTCAGGGCGGCACGCCGGTACGCAATGGCGTCGGCGCCTGTCTTCTTCCATCCAGACTGTTACTGTCGGCCACGGAGTCTCACCGTGTCGGTGGCGCGAAACCGTCGCGCCAGTCGCGGGCTTTACCGCCGGTCAGGAGTTCCCCGTTTGCGGCGGGGGCACCTTGCCCTGAAGACCTTTCGTGTTTTTCGCCATATAGAATACGCCAGAACGGCGCGCGGCGACAAGCGGAATTCTTGAAAATCGAGTTGACACCAAAGGGAAACATGCGGTACATTGCGACCCGTTTTGCCGCACAAGGCATGGCGGCAAACGCGCAGGCATTCCGTTCCGGTGTAGCGCAGTGGTAGCGCAGGTGACTGTTAA
>CAYVKQ010000088.1:0-10675 GCA_964451945.1 uncultured Lentisphaerales bacterium | reverse complement strand
ATGGAACACGGGCAAGATGCCCGTGCCACACCTGCAAGCAAGGGGTTTTGCAGGAACCTCTATCGACAAGACAAAGCGGGTTTCGACCCCGATTCCGATACCGACTCCGACCCCGAAGACCCAATCGCCTCACATTTGGAATTGCTGTTACAACAGTGGGGGGGTAGACAAATGCCTCGGCATGTGCGAGACTCCCTTTGATCGTTCTGGACGCGGTATGGTGCCGTGCAGAAAACAACGGGGCGCAGGCTGGGGCGTCATGCTTGCCCACGGTGGGCGGCGGGACGTTTCACCTTGCAAAACGCCCCGGACGCAAGCCGTGAGGCGCCGCGCCCGGGGGGTTTTGCAAGAGCCTCAGGAGAGAAGATGAACGCACGGACGCCGAAACCTGTGTCGAAAAGGTTCCGAGCCGCACTGGCGGTGGCGCTTTGCGCGGTGTGCGCGTCGCGCGCGGAGGTCGTCCCGATCACCGGTGGGGGCGGCGCGTGCGCCGTGATCGTCCATGGCGGACGCACCGCGCACGCCGAAATTCTGCAGGACTATCTGAAGCAGATCACCGGCGTCGAACTGCCGCTGGCGCAGGAAATTCCGGAGGATCGCGCGGGGCTAGAAACAAGGGTCACCGTTCACCGGCTTCCTGCGGCGCCAGCAGCCCCAGGCGGGCCGCCTCCTCGAGGATGCCGCGGGCGACGGGGATCGCCGCCGCCGCCCCGAAGCCGCCGCGCTCGACGATCACGGTCACCACGAGGCGCGGCTTCCGCTGCGGCGCGAAGCAGGTGAACCAGGCGTGGTCTTCGCCGCCGGGCGCTTCGGCCGTCCCCGTCTTGCCGCAGACCTCGGATCCAGGAATGTCGGCGCCGCGCCCGGTCCCCGCGGCGACCGCTTCCCGCATCAGCGCCGCGACAGTCGCCGCCGCCGCCGGCGTGGTGATGCGGTTCATCATCCGCGGCGCCTCCTTCGCATCGAGCCGCGGCTGCCACACCGCCCCTCCCGCTGCGATCGCGGCCGTGAACATCGCCACGTGCAGCGGCGTCGTCAGCAGGGCCCCCTGCCCGATCGACACCTGCGCCACCGCGGCCCGGTCCCGCGGCGTCAGGCGCGGCAGGTTCCCGGCCAGCGAGCGGAGATCCCCGCCCGGTCCCGAGAGGACCGACACCCGTTCGTTGAGGTGCGCCGACTCAGCCACGATGTTGAACCGCTCCGCGCCGCAGGCCAGGCCGAGCTGCGCGAAGTAGACGTTGGAGGAATGGACGAACCCCTCGCGCAAGCCGATGCGGCCGTACCCGTGCCACACCTCGCCACGCCTCTGGTAGGTCCAGTAGGCACTGTCGCGGATCGGACTGACCCGCGGGTCCGCCGCAAACCCCTCGCCCGGACAGATGTAGTGCGGCGCCAGATTTTGCGCCGCCGCCATCGCCGCAACCACGATCTTGAAGGTCGATCCGGGCGGATAGCGCCCCTGCAGCGCGCGGTTGAGCATCGGCGCCGCGTCCCCGGCTCCGGAATCGGAGACCGGATGACAGGGGTCGAAGGAGGGCGAACTGACGAGCGCCCGGATGGCGCCGCCGACCGGATCCATCACCACCACCGCCCCGGCCCGGCCGGCGAGCAGCCCGTAGGCCTTCTCCTGCAGCCGCGCGTCGAGCGTCAGCGCCTGGTAGAGTCCCTCGGCCTCCCCGCGGTCGAGCAGGTTGCGCCCGAATTGTTCGCGCTCGCGCCTGGTCGCGACCGCCGCGCCGGAGAGCCGCGCGTCGGCCACGCGCTCCACGCCGGCAAGGCCGTAGCGCGGATGGAAGAAGCCAACCACATGGGCGGCCGCGGCGCCGAGCGGGTAGATCCGTCCCCATGGCTCGCCCTCCACCGCCAGGGCGAGCTTGACCCCGTTGCAGTCGTAGATCGTCCCGCGCCTGACCTGGTTCCCGGCGGCATCGGGACGGGGATTGTAGCGCCGCATGAACGCCATGAATTCGGGACGCCGGAACCCCGCCAGTTGCCACGTCGCCTGGTACGCCAGGATCGCCGCCAGCGCCGCGCCGACCGCAAGCGCGAAGACGGGGAACGTCTTCCCCTTCTTCGCCTTGGGCCGCGGCGCCAACAGAAACGAGAGACACGAAAGCGCCATCGACAGTAGAAACGCACCGCGCAGCAGGCGCAGGATCACCGCGCCGTGCGCGCCGTTCAACACCGCTGTGAAGGTCTCAACCATGGCCGCACGCGGCGGGCGTCAGCGCCAGCACGTACCCCCCGCCCGCCGCCATTTCCAGACGCACCCGGTCGTCGGAGCGGATGCCGTCGAACGATTCGACCACCGCCTCGCCGCCGGGCGTGTCGTCGCCGGGACAGGCGTCGCGGTAGAGCGTCAGCCGCCAGATCCCGCCTGCGGGCAGCGCGTCCTCCAGCCGCACGGTCTGCACCCGCGCGGCACTGCCGTTTATGCCGGCGACGAACCACCGCTCCCCCGTCCGCCGCGCCACGACGGCGTACTCGCCCGGCTCGCCCCGCAGCCAGCGCGTTTCGTCCCAGCCGCCGCCGCGCGGCAGCAGGCGCCACAACGCGCATTCGGGAGCGTCGACGCCGGGGCGCTCGGGCGCGCAGCCGTCGAACAGCAGCGGCAGGCGTCCGCCCACGACAAACGGCAGCGCAAGGCGGTGCGGACGCGTCGCCGCGCCGCACACCGCCGCGGCGCCGGGGCATGCCCGCGCGACGCCGAGGCCACCGCGGCTGAAGAGCCGCGCGCAGGCTTCGGCCGGGGAGCCGGCCGGGTCCGCCTCGATGATGCAGGGGCCCGCCGCGTCGCCAAGAGAGAGCGCGTGCCAGGCGGCATCGGCGATGACAAAGAGAAGTCCCCGCGCGGCCGCGGCCGCCGCGGCCGCCGCCAGCCGCGCGGCGGTGGCGTCGTCGTGCGCCGCGAACCGGCCGGTCAAGACGCCGGCGACACCCCACCGCGCATAGGTGTCGAACAACTCAGGGCCGCGGCGGGCGACCGTCTCCCACGGCAGGGTCAGCAGCACGCCGATCCCGTGCGGCGCGCCCGCGCGCGCCACGGCGGCGACATCGAGCCCAGCCCAGCCGGCGAAGCGGCGCGTCAGCCGCGGGTCGGGCGTGTCGACCAAACCCGTCGTCGCCGTGTCTCCGGAATCGCCGCACCAGCCGTAATCGTAAAGCACGTAGCGCGCATGCAACGCCGCCGCCAGCCGCACGCAGGCAAGCCCCCCTGCCGTGGAGAAGGTCGCATCGCGCACGACGGCACCCGCTCCGGTTCCCGGAGGCGGCGCCAGGAGATCGCAGGGACGCCGCCCGAAGCGCAGCACGCGCGACGGCGACACGAAGGGGGCGCGCACCGCGTGGGCGCCGCCGCCGTCGAGGTCGAGGCGCTCCCCACTCGGCTCAAACCGGCCCCAGCCCGACGCCAGCGCCACGCGGCCGTGGGGATAGCAGATCACCGCTGACCCGGTGACGGCGTCTCCCGCCGCCGTCGCACCGGGCGGCAGCATCCAGCGGGAACGGTCCCCCTGCACCGAAAAAAGCCGCGGCAGTCCCGGCTGGCGCGGCAGCGTGAAGCGGAGCGACACCCGGTCGCCGCCGTATTGAACATCCCAAGTGATCAGGCGCTGCAGACCGTCGCGCTCCCGCAGCGTCACGGAGAGCGACGCGTCGCCGCCGACGGCGCGGGGACGCGCCACCCGCTGCACGGCGAACCCCGCTTCAAAGGGCGGTTCGCCCGCCACGGCGGCCGCCAGCGGCGAAGGCGCGAGCAGCGGCAGGCCGTCGACCGAAACATGCGCCAAGGGCACGTCGCGCAGCGTCCGCCCGTCCACGGTCAGCCGCTCCGCCAGGCGGAGACCGACGACCACGCGGCCGTCGGGCGAGACCCGCTCGAACGAACGGCCGTCGCCGACCGGGGGTTTTGCGCCGCGTTTGGCCATCTCCAACCCCCTTCCGGGCGGCTACAGCTTCAACGCGCCGAAGGCGTCGCCGAGGCTGCCGAGCCCCTTGGCCGGGCCCTTGGACGAAGCGAGGAAGGCCGACACGTCATCCTCGCCGTTTCCCGCGCCCGTGCGCTCCTGCCACTTGGCGGAGGTGGTCAGCGAGATGCGGTTCCCTTCGATCGACTTGACGACCAGTTTGACCGACGACCCCGGCGTGTACTGGCGCTCCAGCCTGGCCGCGGGCGAACCGCCCTTGGGGATGCCGGTCTCACTGATGTGCAGCAGCCCGGTCTTCTCCCCGGAGAGACGGACGAACACGCCGAAATCCTGGATCCCCTCGACGATCCCCTCGACCTCGGCGCCCGGCGCCAGCTCGCCCGGCTTGAGCGCCTGCACCCTCTCGTCGACCGGCCGCAGGCCGATGCGCCGCCGCTCGGGATCGATGGTCTCGACCTGCACCAGCACCTCCTGCCCCTCGGCCAGCACCTCGCGGGGTGAGACGATGCGGCGGCCGCCGCCGAGCTTGCCGATCGGGAGCAGCCCCTCGACGCCGGGGAGAAGCGCGACAAAGGCGCCGAAGCGCTCGATGCGGGTGACCGTGCCCGTCAGCGTGCTGCCGACCGGGTAGCGCTCGACCGCGTCGAACCACGGGTCGCGCTGCGTGGCGCGCAGGCTGAGCGAGATGCGGTTGCGCTCCAGGTCGATCTCGCGCACCTGCACCTCGACGGCATCGCCGACCTTGGCGACCTCTTCCGGCTTGGTGTCGCGCACCCAGGAGAGCTCGCGCAGCGAGATCAGGCCGTCGACACCGCCCAGGTCGACAAAGATGCCGAACTCGGTCAGCCGCGCGACGACCCCGCTGCGCACATCCCCCTCCTTCAGCTCGGCCAGCAGGGCGTCGCGCTGCGCCTCGCGCTCCTTTTCGAGCAGGGAGCGGCGGCTGAGGACAACATTGCGCCCCTCCTCGCCGTATTCGGCGACTAGAAAGGCGAACTTTTCGCCGATATAGACGGCGCCCTCCGTCTTGTGCAGATCAATCTGCGAGAACGGACAGAAGCCACGGGCGGCGCCGACCATCACCTCGTACCCGCCGTTGACCTCGCCCTTGACGACGCCTTCGACGGGCAACCCGGTCTCGAAGGCGCGCGCGACGGTCTGGTCCGAGAGCACCGCGCCCGAGGCCCGCAGGGTGAACATGAAGGCGCCCCCCTGGACCGAAGTGAAGATCACATGGAGCGAATCCCCCGGTTTCACGGTCGGCGCGCCCGCGTCGTCCAGGATCTCGGCAACTGGGAGAAGCCCTTCGTTCTTCGCCCGCACATCCAGCACCGCGTAGCGGTCGTTCAGCGCCAGCACGCGCGCCTGGACCCGCTCGCCCGGATTGAAGCCCTTGCGGTACGACTCCGTCTGCGCGTCCAGCATCGCCGCAAAGGCGGCCGCTGCCAACGCATTCCCCTTCTGCACTGCCATGTCTTCACTTCCTTGCTGACCGGCCCCCGCGTCGCCGAGCGCGCACGCAATCCAGGCCGGAGAGGAATAGTCTACCCCAATCCGCCCCGCCGCGGCAACGGCGGGTTACAGCGCGCGGCGGATCACGGCGCACACCTCGTCGCACTCCCCCTCGGTCATGGCCGAGCCGGAGGGAAGGCAGAGGCCGCGGGCGAACAGCCGCTCCGCGACGGCGCCGCCGACGGTGCGGACGCCGTGGAAGACAGGCTGCAGGTGCATCGGCTTCCAGACAGGACGCGCCTCGATGTTCTCCGCCTCCAGCGCCAGACGGATCCGCTCGGCGGTCGCGCCCGGCCCGCCGGGAACGGGCGGCGCGGCATCGCCCGCGAACGTGGCCACGGTCAGCCAGCGGCTGCAGACGCCGGCGGGCGCCTCGGGCATCCAGCCGACGTCCGCGCAGGCCACGAGCCGTTCGCGGTACCACCCGAAAACCTGCCGCCGTTTGGCGACAAACGCGCCGAGGCGGCGCAACTGGGCCAGCCCGACCGCGGCGACAAGATTGCTCATGCGGTGGTTGTAGCCGAGCGTTCGATGCTCGTACCAGGCCACCGGTTCGCGCGCCTGCTGCGACAGATGACGGGCCCGCGCCACCACCGCTTCGTCCCGCGAGGCCAGCAGGCCGCCGCCCGAGGTGGTGATGATCTTGTTGCCGTTGAAGGAGTACACGGCGGCCACGCCCGCCTGTCCGGCGGGGCGTCCGCGGTAGCTGGCGCCCAGCGCTTCGGCCGCGTCGATCACCAGCGGCACGCCGAAGGGGACGCACACCGCCTCGATCGCGTCGTAGTCGCAGCACTGGCCGTAGAGGTCGACCGCCACGACGGCCGCCACGCGGCGGCCGGCGCGCGCCAGTTCGTCCAGCGCCTCGCGGGTGAGCGCCGGATCGAGCGTCCACGCCGCGGGATCGGCGTCGACCAGGACCACCTCGGCCCCCAGCTGGACCGCGGGGGCGACGCTCGCCACAAACGTCAGCGTCGGCGCCACGACGACCGTCCCCGGCCCCACGCCCAGGTCGCGGTAGAGCAGCTGGAGCGCGCCGGTGGCGCTGGAGAGGGCCAGGGCGTGCGGCAGGCCGGTCTGGCGCGCCATGGCCGCCTCGAAGGCGTCCACCATCGGACCGCACGGCGCGATATAATTGCTGTCGAACGCCGCCGCCACGCTGGCCCGCTCGTCCGCGCCGACGCACGGCGGCGAGAGAAATAGCCGGTTTTTGCGCATACCGCTCATGGGCTTCGCCGCCGCGGGAGTCTCTTCCCCCAGCGGTTGTGATGCACCGAGCGTACCATACCAGCCGCCGCGAAAGCGAGCGTTTGCTGCCGGTGTTTATCGTTTACCCGGACGCGCTCCCCTGCTATTATGCAAGCCTGTCGTGCCGATTGAGGAGCGCAGTGTATGAACCAGTCAGAAACCGATGAGAAGCCCGGCATCGAGTCGCCGGAAGTGGTGAAGCAGAGCGATGGCGGCGGCAACGCACCCTCGCTGGTCCTGGCGCGCGACGTCTATCCCGAGGACCTGCCGATCATACCGATCAACGGCCACCCGATGTTCCCGCGCATCACGGCGCCCCTTTCGATCGACAACCCCGACCTGATCGCGTTCCTGATCGAGCGACTGAAGAGAAAGCAACGCTATGTGGGCATCGTGCTGCGGCGCGAACTGCCGGCCGACGGCGACTCGCAAGCGGGTACCGAGTCGCCGGACGAGCCCGTCGACGCCGGGCTCTATCGGGTCGGGGTGCTCGGCGAGGTGCTGCAAACGGCGCAGCCCAACGATAAGACGCTGCACGTCCTCGTGGCCACCCACGAACGCTTCCGCCTCGTTTCGCTGCTGCGGGAGAAACCGGTCATCGTCGCCCGTGTCGACTACATGCACGAGACCGACATGACCGACAACCCCGACCTGAAGGCCTACTCGATCTCCGTCGTCCAGGCGATCAAGGCGCTCGTCCAGCTCGACCCGCTGCACAAGGAGGAGCTCAACCTGCTGATGCAGCACACCAACCTCTCCGAGCCGGGGCGCCTCGCCGACATCGCGGCCGCGCTCACGACGGCCAAGGCCGGGGAGCAGCAGCAGGTGCTCGAGACCGTCAGCATCCGCGAGCGCCTGCACCTGGTGCTGCTGCTGCTGCGCAAGGAGATCGACGTGTCGCGCATCCAGGCCAGGATCGGAAAGCAGATCGACGAGAAGGTCTCGAAGAACCAGCGCGAATTCTTCCTGCGCGAGCAGCTCAAGGCGATCAAGAAGGAACTGGGGCTGGAGAAGGAGGGGAAAGAGGCCGAGGTCGAGCGGTTTGAGAAGCGGCTGACCGAGATCAAGCCGTCCGCCGAGGCCGAAACGCGCATCCGCGAGGAGATCGACAAGCTGCGGCTGATCGAGACCGCGTCGCCCGAGTTCACGGTCTCGCGCACCTATCTCGACTGGCTCACCAGCCTGCCGTGGGGGATTTTCACCCCCGACCGCCTCGATCTGGCGCGCGCCGCCAGGATCCTCGACCGCGACCACTACGGCCTCAAGGACGTCAAGGAGCGGATCCTGGAATTCCTGGCCGTGGGCATCCTCAAGGGATCCATCAGCGGCACCATCCTCTGCTTCGCCGGTCCCCCGGGCGTGGGCAAGACCTCGCTCGGCCGCTCGATCGCCGCCGCCACGGGACGCAACTTCTTCCGCTTCTCGGTGGGGGGAATCCGCGACGAGGCGGAGATCAAGGGACACCGCCGCACCTACATCGGCGCGCTGCCGGGCAAGTTCATCCAGACGCTCAAGACCTGCGGCAGCGCCAACCCGGTGATCATGATCGACGAGGTCGACAAGATCGGCGCCTCCTACCAGGGCGACCCCGCCTCGGCGCTGCTCGAAGTGCTCGACCCCGAGCAGAACAGCGAGTTCCTCGACCACTACCTCGACGTCCGCTTCGACCTCTCCAACGTCCTCTTCATCTGCACGGCGAACCAGACCGACACCATTCCGCGGCCGCTCCTCGACCGCATGGAGGTGATCAACCTGGCGGGCTACATCCTGCAGGAGAAGCTGGAGATCGCGCGGCGCTACCTCGTCCCCAAGGAGCGCGAGGCCAACGGACTCCAGCCGGCCCAGATCACGCTGACGCAGCCCGCGATCCGCGAGATCATCGACGGCTGGGCGCGCGAGCCGGGGGTCCGCTCGCTGGAGAAGCAGATCGGCAAGATCATGCGCAAATGCGCCCGCCGCCAGGTCGAGGGCGACAAGCAGGCGGTCAAGATCGGCGCGGACGCCGTGGAGGAAATCCTCGGGCGGCGCGTCTTCCGCGACGACCCCGCGGTCGCCCGGCCGGCGGTCGGCGTGGTCACAGGACTCGCCTTCACCTCGCTGGGCGGCGACACCCTGGCGATCGAGGCGATCGCCCTTCCCGCCGAGAAACCGGGCTTCAAGCAGACCGGCCAGCTCGGCAGCGTCATGGTCGAGAGTTCCGAGATCGCCTACTCGTACGTCCGCTCGCTGCTCGGCGGCGACGACGGCGCCAGGGCGCTGTTCGACAAGAGCCTGATCCACCTCCATGTTCCCGCGGGCGCGACGCCCAAGGATGGCCCGTCGGCGGGGGTCACCATGGCGACGGCCCTCTATTCGCTGGCCACGGGCCGGACGGTCCGCAGCCGACTGGCGATGACCGGCGAACTCACCCTGACGGGACGGGTCATGGCGATCGGCGGGGTCAAGGAGAAGACGATCGCCGCGCGCCGCGCCGGGATCAGAACCCTGATTTTCCCCGCCGACAACCGCAAGGACTTCGACGACCTCCCCCAACACGTCCGCCAGGGGCTTTCCCCCCACTTCGCCACCACGTTCGAAGAAGTCCTCGCCACCGCCTTCGCGAAGCGGTAGCCGTGCGCGGCGCCGGGGGTGCCGTTGCGATGCGGGTCACATTGGCCCACCGTTTGGGACAAAGCAACAAAACGATTACGCACCAGCAGTGACTTGACGCCGTTCCATGTTTCCGAGTAGACTTCGCCCAGAAATGGTGTTTTTGCCCCATGGAACGGGCGGCTTGCGTCTGGACGCCCATTTACTGTATGCATGAGAAAGATGAGAAAGAAAGGAACCCCATGGCGAACCCCAAAGACAAAACATTCGGCGACTATCGCTTTGAAGGGCATCTGTGGATCACACTGTCGACGGGTGAATACTACCCCGACGTCCTCCCGCTTGCTTGTGAACTTTACAAACCCGTGCTTGTCACCTTTGAACAATTGCTGACAACCGCACATTCGTCCACAGATCTCTTTATGTCTATCGCGAACACTACCCCGCAATGGATGCGCATTCAGCTTTGCCGGGTGTTTCGCAAGTATGTAAGCCCAGAGACACCGGTGGAAATGTTGAAGAAGAAGAGTGCGGCGCAACATATCTGTGATCGCTTTGGAAAAGGATTCAGAGCCGTAACGGAAGTTCAACAGCGTTTTCACGAACGCCCCATGCCCGACGAGGCGCTCTGTGCTGTTCTGTGGGAGTATAAAGATAGAGGCCAAAAGGGATACGATCTGACCGAACGCCTCTTCAATATTGTCCGTGAAAACTTTCCCCAACTCGCCATCAGTGGCCCTGAGCGAGCGGGCAAAGACATTTTGCTCGGCGAGCTATTTGATCACTACCCCAAACCCGACAGGCCCGTTGATTTTCTCTTGGCGTACAAAGGAAGACCCGTGGCCATCGGGCTTGCGCGCTACGATTCGGACCGCGGCGGAGCACAAGAAGACGATCGAACCGGGCAGTACAGGGACTGTGCCACTGAGATCCTTGGGTACGCCAGGAAGCACGGGCTGCCATTGAAAGTGATCTTCCTCAACGATGGTCCCGGACTTCTGCTCGGCTCAATGTGGCGCGACTATGCCGCTATCGAGAACTCGCGTCCCGGCTTTATTAAGGTTGTCACACTCAGAATGTTCCCCGAGCGTATAACGATGAAGTGGCTTCTTTCAAAATAGGGTCGACACATGGCAACAAGCATCCCAAACAAGAATGGAAACGGCAACGGAGGCGCTCTTGCGCTTACCTATCCGGGAAAGCTGTCGAGAGACCAGATTCTTGCGGAACCGGCCCATGCGACATTTCGGGTGGTCCGAGAGGCAAACTCACGAAATCGGTTGTACTGTGGAGACAATCTTGCTGCATTGAAGGCGTTGATCGGCGACCCGGCAATTCGAGGGGAAGTCACTCTTGTGTATATTGATCCGCCGTTTGCCACGATGGGTTCTTTTCTCTCACGC
>CAYVKQ010000087.1:0-10689 GCA_964451945.1 uncultured Lentisphaerales bacterium | reverse complement strand
CAACGTCATCCGCAAGCACGAGAAGACCCGCCAGGACAAGGAGGACGATCGCACCCGCCACACCCTCGCCCTCGGCGCCAACACGGGGCCCGTTTTCCTGACCTACCGCGACCGCGCCGAAATCGACGCCGCCGTCGCCGCCGTGACTGCGGCGCCGCCCATGACGGACTTCACCGCCGCCGACGGCGTACGCCACACGGTGTGGCGGGTGGCGTCGGAGCCGGCGGCATGGCGCGGGCGTTTCGCCGCCGTGCCGCTCGCCTACATCGCCGACGGCCACCATCGCGCCGCCTCGGGCTGGCGGGCGGCGCGCCAGCGCCGCGCCGCCAACCCGCGCCACGACGGCAGCGAGGAGTACAACTGGTTTCTGGCGGTCCTCTTCCCGGCGTCGCAGCTGCGCATCCTCCCCTACAACCGCTGCGTCGCCGATCTGAACGGAATGGACGCCGCGACGTTCCTGCGGCGGGCAGGGGAGGCCGTTGCGGTGACGCGGGGCGGGCCCGCCGTGCCGGCCGGTCCGCGCCTAGTGCAGATGTACCTGGCGGGGGAGTGGTACACGCTGTCGTGGCCGCCGTTCGCGGCGGGTCCGGTCGACCGGCTCGACGTGAGCGTGCTGCAGACGCGCCTGCTGGCGCCGCTGCTGGGGATCGACGACCCCCGCACCAACCAGCGCATCGGCTTCGTGGGGGGAATCCGCGGCACGGGCGAACTCGTCAAACGGGTCGACTCGGGCCGCGACGCGGTGGCCTTCTCGCTCCACCCCGTGACGGTGGAGGAGATGATGGCCATCGCCGACGCCGGGCAGATCATGCCGCCGAAGAGCACCTGGTTCGAGCCCAAGCTCCGCTCGGGGCTGGTCATCCACACGTTCTGAGGCTCAATACCCCGTGAGCTCCATGCATTCGACCGGCTTGGCGATCGCCGGGTCGATGAAGATGGTGCAGGGGAGGCGCTGGTAGATCGAGCCGGGCACCATCGGCGTCACCGGCCCGTGCGTGATCAGGCGCGAGGTCATCCGCTGCCAGGAGGAGAACGTCCCCATCGTGGTCAGCCCGTGGCACTCGACCCGCTTCTTCGCGTGGAGCACGTCGCGCGGACCGATCGTCGCCGCCTTGGGCGGCACGTTGCCGACGTTGCCCGAACAGCCGAAGACGCCGTGCAGCGAATTCTGCGCGATCGTCAGCGGATGCAGCGTCACGACCTTGGCCGGTTGCTGCAGGTATTCCTCGATCGAACCGACCCGCGTGTAGTCGTCGGTCGGGTCGATGAAGGCGATATGGCCCGCCCAGCCGGGCCCCGAGGTGAAGTAGTCGATGCCGCCGCCGGTCTTCTCGTCGATCAGGTCGGAGAAATGGGCGATGTTCCTGTTGGTGGGAACCAGGACGTTCTCCGGCAGCGGGCGCAGTTCGGGGTCGATCTTGTGGATGAAGTACTTCATGAAGGAGTAGGTGAACCCCGCGGGATAGGTGGGCGGGGCGATGGTGCCGTGTTCGTCGGCCCACTCGTCCATGGTCACGAACACGCAGGTGCGGCAGCTCACGCGGTTGCGGTTGATCAGCTCGGCGAGCGCCATGTGCGTCAGCGGGTTGGGGTTGCCGAAGATCGTCGAGAACCGCGTGTTCTGCTCGAAGGCGGTCTTGATGCCGATGAACTTCTCGGCGATCACGACCGCGCCGGCGTTGGCGAGGATACGGATGTTCACGTCGGGATTGGGGTGCTTCTCGATCTCCGCGGGGGTCATCGCGGCCAGCCGCGCCAGCAGGGCGCGGTCCTTGACGGGGCAGAAATCGGCGGGTGTGAAGTCAAACGTGTCGCTCATGGTGGGTGCTCCTTTTAGGGCGAATCATAGCACAGCCGGGATGGCATGGGAAAGCGGTCGGCTTACACGGTCTCCGTGTCGCGAAGCCCGATGGCGGTGGCCACCGCGGCGTCGGCCAGCCGCGCGCCCGCCTCGGGCGCCAGCACGCTTCCCGCCGCTTCGTAGCCGCCGGCGGCGGCGGCTTCGGGGGTCACGACGTAGCCGTGCAGCATGCCGTTGGCGTAGGCGACCGGGATGGCGCCGGGGAGGGCCGCCTTGATGCGCAGCGCGTACTCGGTGAACAACTCGCCGGGGAGCGCCGTCACGAAGCGGTCGCCGATCCGCAGCGCCTGCACGTCGGCCGGGAGGCAGGAGTCGAGCAGCGCGTCGAGCGAGCCGTCGGCCTTCGCCCGCGCCAGGGCGACCAGCCGCTCGGCGCCGAAGACGGCGCACTCGGCGGTGCGGACGTCGGCCCGCGGCGCGCCGCGCTCGCGGCCTTCGCTGTACTGCCGCCGGTAGTGCGCCAGCGTCGCCTCGGCCTCGGCGGGCGGCGGGATGGCGCGGCGCGGCAGGTCGACGGCGCGGAGCGCCGCGGCGAGGACGGGTGCGGCGGTGGTGTCGGCGGGGCGCAGGGCGCGGACCGCGCCGGCGACGGCCGCGCCGAAGAGGTTCCCCAGGCGTTCGGCCTCGGCGAAGGTCTGTCCCCGGACCACGTGGCGCGGGCTCTGGTTGCCGCAGGGGGCGTTGTGGTAGCAGACGACGGTCCGCTCGCCGAAGGCGGCGCGCAGGTGTTCGCGGGCGTAGTGCGGGAAATCGCTCGAAACCAGACGCGAATCCTCGTGCAGCACCGTCGGGTGCATGCCGTAGAAGGTGGCGAGGCCGAGCAGGGCGTCGTCGGCGCGCGCCCGCACCGCCAGGACGCCGCACGCGGGGTCGGTCGTCCAGTCGGGGTTGTGGCGGTTGGTGCCGACGCCGCGGATTTCGGCGCGCGTCCAGGCCAGCGCCGCGGGGACGGCGGCGGCCTGCGCCGCGAGGGCCGCCGCGCGGATGCGTTCGGCGACCGAGGCGACGTAGGCGTCGTCGGGGTCGGTCAGCGGTCCGCCACCGCCGCCCATGCCCGGCGGGCGGCGCACCATGTTGGGGCCGGAGTGGGTGTGCGTGCAGCTGATGCAGACGCCGGCCTCCGGCAGCCGCAGCGCCGCGGCGACCCCGCGGCGGCAGGCGCGGGCCGTGGGGGAGTCGAGAAAGATCAGGTCGAGCGCGATCAGCGCCACGGCGGCGCCGCCGCTTTCGAGGTAGAGGGCCGAGGCCCACAGCGGATCGTGGACCCCTTCGCTGATGCGGCGGACATGCGGGTATCCGCTCAGTTGCAGGGGTTTGGCCGGCGTGATGTCCACCCGGGCCGCGCCGGCGCGAAGAGTATTGGTGGTCATGGTGCGGGCAGTATACTCCTGCCCTTCGGTGCAAACAAACGCAAAGTAGGTGCGGCTCACGGGCGCAATCACGGTTTCTTTGTCCGTCGCTGGCGGCGCGGCGAGACGCCGCGCCCTTGGCTGCATGCAAGGTAGGGCCCGCCGTCCCCGGCGGGCCGCGCAAGCAGCAGCCACGCACGCAACCTCAAGCCGACGCTGCGGCCCGCCGGGGACGTCGGGCCCTACCAGGTGGCGAGTATAGGGCCGAGCTGCAAAGAAACCGTGACTGCGCCCGTGCGTCACTTGCCGCTCGACATGCCGGCGCGTTTCGGCGAAACTGAAACGGATCTCGATTTGCATGGTGTCGGCATTCTGGAGAAAAACGATGGGCATCACACGGAAACCGTTCGGTGGACGCCGCGCGTGGCAGGTGGGCAGCGGCGAGGTGGAACTGACGATCCTCGAGGGGGGCGGCCACCTGGCCGCGATCACGCTGGCGGAGCGTCCCGGGCTCAACCCGTTCTGGCGGCCGGTGTGGCCGACGGTCGAGCCGTGGCGGTACCGTGCCAGAGAGCATGGACCCGCGGTTGGCGGCAGCGCGTTGCTCGCGTCGATCGCGGGGCACATCTTCTGCGTGGGCCACTTCGGCAACCCGTCGGCGGCGGAGCGGGCGGCCGGCATGGACGGGCATGGCGAGGGTCCGGTGACCCGCTGGCAGGAGCTGGGACGCCGCGAGACCCGCAACCGCACCCAGCTGACCCTCGGCTGCGCGTTGCTGAAAGACGGGATGGTGGTCGAGCGGACCTACGCGACGCGCACCGGTTCGCATACCGTCACCGTCGCCACGGCGATCCGCAGCCTGCTCGATTTCGACCGCCCCTTCACGCTTTGCGAGCACGGGTCGTTCAGCGATCCGTTTCTGGAGAAGGGGGTGACGGTCTGCGACTGCTCGGCCGACAAGGGTCATGTCTTTCCCGGCGCGTTCAGCGGCAGGCAGCGGCTGGCCGCGGACGCCGTGTTCGACTGGCCCATCGCGCCGGGCGCGGGCGGCGGACAGGTCGACCTGCGGCGGATCGACACCCGCTGCCGCTCGAACTCGGACTTCACCGCGCAGCGCATGGACCCCTCGCGCGAGGACGCGTGGGCGGCGATCACGAACCCGAAACTGGGCGCGGCCGTGATCTACCACTGGCGGTGGGGCGACTATCCGTGGCTCGGCAACTGGGAGGAGAACCACTGCCGCACCGCCGCCCCCTGGGGCGGCAAGACGCTGGCGCGCGGGCTTGAATTCGCGAACGCGCCTTTCCCCCTGCCGCTGGAAGAACAGGTGCGGCTGGGCCGCCTGTTCGACACGCCGACCTACGGCTGGCTTCCCGCCTGCGGGCGCGTCGAGACGGTGTTTACGGTCACGCTGGTGCCGCCTCCTTCCGGGGTGTGCGGCCTGGCCGATGTGCGGACCGCCCCGGACGGCGGGACCGAACTGGACTGGGTGCTGGAGAAAGGGAGGAAGGGATGATACGCATAGGTGTTTGCGGGCCGCTGCGGCTGGCCGGAGCGATCCACAAGGCGGGATTCGACTACTTCGAGGGTGGCGTCGCCGAGATCCTGTGTCCGCTCGAAGGAGAGGCGGCGTTCGAGGCGCGGCTCGCCGAGCTGAAGCGGCAGTCGTTGCCCTGCGAAGCGCTGAACTGCATGCTGCCCGGCTCGATCAAGGTGGTCGGACCCGACGCCGACCCGGCGGTGCTCGACCGCTATGTCTCTACCCTGAGCCGCCGCGCCGTGCGCGCCGGGGTCAAGGTGGTGGTGTTCGGCTCGGGCGGTTCGCGGCGCATCCCCGAAGAGTTCGACCTGCACCGGGCCGAGGGGCAGCTCCTCGCGTTTCTGCGGCTGCTGGGCGACCGCGCGGCCGGCGCGGGCGTGGTCATCGCGCTCGAACCGCTGAACCAGAGCGAGACAAACATCTTCAACACGGCGGCGGAGGGGGCCGACTGGGTGCGCCGCGCCGAGCGTCCGGCGGTGCGGTTGCTGGTCGACGCCTTCCATCTGATGCGCGAGAACGAACCGGCGGCGGTGATCATCCGCGAGGCGCCGCTGCTGGCCCACATGCATGTGGCGACGCGCGCCAACCGCTTCGCGCCCGGCCTCGAACCTTGCAGCGAGCTCGACGAGTTCTTCGCGGCGGTCAAGGCCAGCGGCTACAACGGCCGGATGAGCGTCGAAGGGGGGCTGGGGGAGGATCCGCAGGCGAGCCTGCCGAAGGTCTGCGCCTTCTTGCGCAACGCGCTCCGCTAGCGCTCCGCGGTGTGGCAACGGATAGCGGCTGACAGCCGGCGGGACGGCGCGGGAGGACAGTCGGCGATGAACGAAAACCGGGCGATCCGGACGGCGGGCGGCGCGGCGGCGGCGGCGGCGGTGGCGATCGCCGCGGCGTGCGTCTGGCTGGGGCCGCTCAACCAGGACGAGGGGTGGTACCTCTACGCGGCGCTGGAGACGGCCGCGGGGCGCCTCCCGTACCGCGATTTCTTTTTCACCCAGGGGCCGCTGCTGCCGCTGGTCTACGGCTGGCTCGCGCCACTGTGGGCGGGCGCCGGCGTGCTGGGCGGGCGCCTGCTCACCGCCCTGCTCGGCCTCGGCGCCGCCGCGCTGGCGGCGCTGCTGGCGGCGCGCGGCGCCGCGCCGGCGGGACGCCGTGCCGCAGCGGTCATCGCCTTCACCCTCACCGCCTGCGGCGTCTACCACGCGACCTTCACGACGATCCCCAAGACCTACGCGCTGGCGGCGCTGCTCTTCACCGGCGGCCTGCTGGCGCTGACGCAGAGCGTGCTGCGGGGGGGACGCGCGGCGCGGCCGCTGGCGGCTGCGGCGGGAGTGCTGCTGGCGGCGGCGGCGGGAACGCGCCTCTCGCTGGGGGCGGCGCTGGCGGCGGCGGGGCTCTGGCTGCTGTTCCGGCGGCGCCGCGAGGGGGCGCATCCCCGTTTCACCGACATGCATGAGTCTGTCGCTGGCGCATTGGCGACGGAGCATGAGCCAAGTGGGGCCGACGTTGCACGGCGGCCACCGCCGCTCCGCCGCCGCCACGCAGTGTCGGCGCTACTGCTGACGCGCTGGCCACCGCGCATCCCCACGTCAGCGGCACGGGGATACGCCCGCGACGGCGTCTGGATTGCCTTCGGCCTGGGCGGAGCACTGGGCCTGGCGCTGGTCTACTGCCCCTTCGCCGCCGCCGCGCCCGAGGGGTTTCGTTTCGCCCAGACCTTCCACACGGGACGCGCGGGCGGCGGGGCGCTCTTCGCCGCCGGTTCGCTCGCCCGGCTGCTGCGGGGGTACCTGCCGCTGGCCGCGGCGGGGGTCGCCACGGCGGCGTGGCGCTTCGCCGCCGGGTGCCGACGCGAGGACGCACCGACCGCGGAGGCCCCGGCCGGAGTGGCGTCGCTCTGGCTGCTCGCCGCGGCGGCGGTCGCGGCCGTCCACCTGCTGAGCCCCTACCCCTACGACGACTACCAGGTGCCGCTGATGCCCGCAGTCGCGGCGGCGGCGGCGGCGGCACTGGCCGACACGGCGGGGCGCGCGCCGCGCGCGGCCGCCGCGCGGGTCGCCGCGGTGTGGGGCGTTCTCCTCTTCAGCGGCGCCGCGGCGGTGGCCTCGCCGCGCGTCCAGGAGTGGGTGGTGGTGCGGCAGGACCGCTTCTGGGTGCGGACCAAGACGGCCCCCGACCTGGCTGTGCTGCGCCGCATCGGCGCGTCGCTGCGCCGTCCCGGTCCGCGCGAGACGGCGCCGCCGCTGCTCACCCCCGACACCTACCTCGCCGTGGAGAGCAACCGCCGCGTCCCGGCGGGGCTCGAGATGGGTCCCTTCGGCTACTTTCCCGACCTCGACACCGGAAAGGCACGGCGTTTGCTTGTGCTGAACCGGGAATTGCTGTTTGACCTGCTCGACCGGACCGAAGCGCCCGACGCCGCCCTGAGCGGCTACGCGTGGGCGATCGGCGCGCCGGCGATGACGGAGCTGGCCGCCGCTGCGCAGGGGGATATCCGCGCGCGCCTGGCCGAACGCTACCGGCTGGCGGGAACGGTGCCCGATTTCGGACAGGGCTGGACGACGTTGGAGCTTTGGCGGCGGCGGGACGAACCATTCGCGGGCGGAGGGGGAGATGGAGCAAGAAAAAAAGACGCTGGGCCAACGGATCCTGCGGGCCGGCGTCGCGGTGGGGATCGCCCACCTGCTGTTCAAGCTGGCGGGGCTGATCCAGGCCAAGGCGATGGGGCACTACCTCCCCGGGGCGACCTATGACGCCGTCTACGCCTTCGCCTTCGAAAACTGCATCTTCAGCCTCTTCCTGATCGCCGAAGAGGTGATTGGCCCCTCGTTCCTGCCGATTTTCATGCGGGAGTGCGACAAACGGGGCGATGCGGCCGCCTGGCGTTTCGCCAACACGCTGCTGACCTTCCAGGTGCTCCTGCTGATTCCCGTCGTCGCTGTGCTGATGCTGGCCCCCGGATGGGTCGTCGGCGTGTGGACCGACTGGACGCCCGCGCGCAATGCCGAGCAAATCCGGATGGGGAGCGCAGCGGTGCGGACGTTGGCGCCGGCGCTCGTCGGCCTGACGCTCGGTTCGACCACCTACGTGATGCTCAACGGCTACAAGCGCTTTTTCCTGGCCGCCTTCGGCGACGCCGTGTGGAAGTTCGCGGCGGTCGCGGGCATCCTCGGCGGCGCCTTGTGGTTCGGCGGCGCCTCGGCCGCCAGGGGGCTGATGGCGGGGTTGCTCGTCGGCAGCCTCCTCAAGGTCGTCACGCACGTGGCGGGGCTGCGCGACAAGATCACCCTCTTCCGGCCCCGCCTCCACCTCGGCGATCCAGCCGTGCGCGCCATGCTGTGGCTGGCGCTGCCGCTGGTGGCCGGAATCATCTTTGCCAAGGTCCGCGACGCGTTCAACAATGTCTACATCCTGAGCCCGCTCGAATCGGTCGGCCTGATGCAGGCCAATTCCATGGGGCGCAAGCTGCAGAGCACGATCCATTGGATGGTTCCGTATACGCTGAGCATCGCCGCGTTCCCCTTCTTCTGCGAGCTGGTCGACCGGCGCGACCACAAGCAGCTGGGCGAGGTGATCACGCATGCGGGGCGGATGCTGCTCGCGGTCTTCATCCCCTTCTGCGTGGTGGTGGCGTTCGTCTCGGCGCCGCTCACCTCGCTGCTGTTTCAGGGGGGCGAATTCCAGGAACTGGCGGTGCGGCGCACGGCGCTCTCGACCGCCTGCTACACCTTCGTGCTGCCGGCAGCGGCGGTCGAGGCGCTGGCGATGCAGGCCTTTTTCGCCAACCGCCGCATGGTGTCTGTCACCGTGGTGGGCATCATCTTCTCCGCGTTCAGCATGGCGGTGAGCTGGGCTGGACTGCGGCTGTCCGGCGGCAACGACCTGCTGGTGCTCGGGATCATCGCCGGCGGGTTCGCGCTGTCGCGCACGCTCAAGAGCGTGGCGCTGATCGGCCTGCTGCGCCGTTCGGCGCCGGTTTTTCCGCTCGCTCCGACGCTCGCCTTCCTGGTGCGCGTGGCGCTCGCTTCGCTCGCCGCGGGGGTGGCGGCGTGGGCCGCGCTGCGCGGTGCCGACGACCTGCCCGCCGCCTGGCTGCAGGGACGCGTCGGCGATCTGGTGCGCCTCGTCGCCGGCGGCGCGGGCGGTGCCGCCGGCGCGGTGGCGGGGTGCCTGCTCTGCGGCGTGCGCGAACCGTTCGAGATGATGCAATGGGCGTTCGACAAGGCGCGCGGACGCCTGAAACAGCGTTTTGCGTAAGGAGGCGGCGATGCGGGTCGATGAGGCGCGTGTCTATCCCTTGAACGTGGCCCCCCCGCGGCCGGGGCGGCCGGTGCTCTACTGGATGAGCCGCGACCCGCGGGCCGTGGACAACTGGGCGATGCTCCACGCCGCCGCGCGCGCCCGCGAGCTCGGCGGCGGGCTCGTTGCCGTCTTCTGCTGGCAGTCCGACTACCCGGCGGCGACGCCGCGGACCTTCGGCTTCCTCTTCGCGGGACTGGCCGAAACCGCCGCCGCGCTGGCCTGCCTCGGCATTCCGCTGGTGGTGCTGCGCGGCGATCCGGCCGCCGCTGTCGGCGCCTTCGCCGCCGCCTGCGGCGCCGGCGAGGTGGTCTGCGAGTTCGACCCGCTGCGGCACAAGCGGCGGGCGCAGCGGGCCGTCGCCGCCGGCCTCGCCGTCCCCGTGGTCGAGGTCGACGCCCACAACATCGTCCCCGCCCGCTGGGTGAGCGACAAACGGGAGGCCGGGGCGCGGACGCTCCGGCCGAAGCTGCACCGGGCGCTGACGCGGTTCCTGACGCCCTTTCCCGCCATGGAGCGGCAGAGTGGCGCCGCCTTCCGCGCCGCCGTGGCCGCCGCCGCCGCCGCGCCGGAACCGGCCGCGGCCGTTCTGGCGCAGGCGCCGCCCGCGGCGTCGGGCGACGCCCCCGGCGCCGCCGCCGGACTCGCCCGGCTGCGCCGTTTTCTCGACAGCGGGCTCGCCCGCTACGCCGACGACGCCAACGACCCGAACGCCGGCGCCTGCTCGCGCCTCTCGCCCTATCTCCACTTCGGCCAGCTCGCGGCGCAGCGGGTCGCCTTGGAGGCGTGGCGGCAGCCGGAGAGTCCGGGGCGCGCGGCGTTTCTGGAGCAGCTGATCGTGCGGCGCGAGCTGGCCGATAATTTCTGCCTTTACGAGCCCGCCTACGACGCCTTCGCCGCCGCCGCGCCGTGGGCGCGCGCGACCCTCGACCGCCACCGCGCCGATCCCCGGCCCGCGGTCTATGAGGGCGATGCCTTTGAACAGGCGCGGACGCACGACGACCTGTGGAACGCCGCGCAGCGCTGTCTGGCGACGCGCGGCGAGCTGCACGGCTACGTGCGGATGTACTGGGCCAAGAAAATCCTCGAATGGAGCGCCTCGCCCGAGGAGGCGCAGGCGGTGGCGGTGCGGCTGAACGACCGCTACGCGCTCGACGGACGCGACCCCAATGGCTACACCAATATCGCCTGGTCGGTGCTGGGCGTGCATGACCGTCCATGGCCCGAGCGGCCGGTCTACGGCATGGTGCGCAGCATGATGCGCTCGGGCTGCGAACGCAAATTCGATGTGGCGGCGGCAATCCGCCGCTGGGAACTCGGAGACGGGGGGGAGGGAGCATGAACCGGGTATGGCGGATGGCGGCGGGAGCGGCGGCGCTTGCCCTGCTGGCGCGGGGCGGAGGCAGTCTGGTGCCCAATGGCGATTTCGAGGAGGGTGCCGGCGGCGTGCCCGCCGCCTGGGACAAGCCCGACGGCCTGGGCGTCGTCTGGGCCGCGGCGCCGGAACGCGAAGGGCGCGCGATCCGGCTCGACACGTCGGTCAGCGAACGGGCGATGCAGGCGAGCTGGGCGCGGTCGGGGCTGACGAACCAGTGGTCGATCCCCAAGCCCGCCGGCAACGCCATCGCCGACACCTACGGCCT
>CAYVKQ010000086.1:0-10757 GCA_964451945.1 uncultured Lentisphaerales bacterium | reverse complement strand
CCCCCCGGACGCAAGCCGTCAGGCGCAGCGTCCGGGGGGTTTTGCAAGAGCCTCTTGTAACAATCATACCCGCCAGGCAACCCAAGGTGTGACCGATCCTGTCATATTGGAACCATTTCCGGGGCGCGCGCCGCCTCACCGGACGCAGGCGGCCTGGATCCGGGGCAGCCCCGGCGCGGGAACGTGGTCGACGGGAATGCAGAGGCGGCAGCGCATCACCCGCCCACCAACCAATGGAAAGAACTCGCAGGCGCGGGTCGGCACGTCGTCGGCGTCGTGCAGCATCAGCAACCGCGGATCGCGCAGGGCGTGGCCGCTCGCGGGAAACCAGCGCAGGGCGAAATGGTTCCACGCGGCTTCCAGTTGATACAAGGATCCTTCGAAGGGCGCGATCGCATGACGGCCGCCGGGCAGGTCGTAGAGCAAAGGGAGCGTCTCCGCGTCCGCTGGCGTCCAATCCGGAGCGATCACCAGCGCCGCGTCGAGCCGGGCATGCGCCGAGGGAGCGATCCCCTCGTCGTCGTGCAGCACGCTGACCGGCAGGGTGTGCGGGGTGAGCAGACCGTTCTCGCAGCCCCAGCGTCCGACGTTCACCCACACGGACGGTGCGCCAAGCCCCGCTCCCAGATGGGGCCACGCCGCGACGCGCATCGGCGGCAGCGCCAGCGCGTACGGCTTGCCCAACGTGGCCGGACACTGGTCGGGAACACGCCGCAAATCCGCCCGCACCCGCTGACGGAACGCCCCCGGCGCGCAGCCGAAGTGCTCATGAAATTCACGGGTGAACCCTTCGCGTGAATCGTACCCCCCCGCCAGCGCGGCGCCGATAACCGGAAAATCGGTGTACGCCAGCCAGGCTGCCGTGCGCTCCAGACGGAGCCGGCGAACATGTGCCGCCGGAGACTCGCCCAGAACGGAGTGGAACAGCCGGTGAAACTGCCGTTCCGACAAACCGGCCTCCCAGGCGAGATCATGGATTTGGATCGGTCGTTCCAGGTGGTCGCGCAGCCGCGTCGCGACCTGCCAGACAGCCCGCATTTTCCCCGCATCCGCATGCATACGACGCCTCCTTCACCAGCCCCGCTCGCGGGCGCGGCGCTTGGCCCGCGCGAGCGGGCTCTCCGCCGAGCATGGCGTGGCATCGTCAGTCACGGTCGGCGACGACGACGGCTCGGCGGCGGCTCGCGGCCGTGCGGCGGTCGCGGTTGCCGCAGTGTCGCGCCCCTCCCCCGCCGCCTCGCCGCCGCGAGGACGCCGCCGGGCGTCGAGCCAGCCGGTCCGCCGCTCGAACACTTCGATCAGGAACAGCAGGGCCGCCGCCAGGTAAAAGAATGGCGCCAACGCCACCCGTCGCCACCCGCGGGGGATCGCAGACCAGACGCTCCCCGCGTCGGCGACATGTGCCCCGCCCGTCGCCTCGGCGAGCGCGGCCAGGACCGCTGCACCGTCGGCGTCCGACGCGGGCGCGACCTCGGGCGAGTACGGCAGGCAGACCGGCGGCAGCGTCTCGGTGCGGCCGACGGGATAGACCACCGTCGCCAGCAGCGTCTCGCCGCCGGCCAGCGGGACGTCGGCGGCGAGCGTGTCGGCCGTCCGCCACGGCAGCGGCATCCGTTCAGCCCGCGGCGCCTCGCCCAAACGGTGGCGCAGCACCTCGACCGCCGCGCCGTCCCAGCCGCGCAGCTCCGGCCGCCGCGTGTCGGCGTAGAGCGTCACCCGCACGCCGCCGGGGATCGGATGCTGCACCGCCAACACCCCCTCCACGCCGCCGTGCACCGGTCCGGCACAGATGCGCGCCAGCGCCCCGTAGAACTCGCCGACCGCCTCCCACTGCGCGAACGGACCCGATTCGGCGCCGTCGGCCTCGCCCGTGAAGACCACCGCGCGCCCGGTGCCGTAAGGACGCCACGCGACCAGCGGCGCGGCGTTTTCGTCCGCCGTGAGCGCCACCGCCGTCGCTTCGGGCTTGAGGTAGCAGAGGTTGTAGCCGCCGACCGGAGGCGCCTCCGGCGGCAGGGCGTCGGAGAGCTGCGGCAGCGCCACGGTGAACCGGGGCGCCACGTCATTGGTGACCCAGGTGTTGCGCGCCACCATGAAGGTGTCCTGCGCGAAGAGCCGCGGCACCTCGTGCGCGTTGTCGGTGAAGAAACAGCGGCCGCCGCCCCGCTCGGCGATCTCTTGCAGCAACGCCGCGTCGCTGTCGGCGGCCGTCCCCAGCCCCACCACGCTCACGGTGATCCCCGCGGCGGACGCGGCCCGGAGCAGCTCGACATACGCCCCCGGCTCCTCGGCATCGGCGGCGTCGGCAAACAGCAGGATGTGGCGCACGCCCGCCGCCGCACCCGCGAGCTGCGCGACGGATGCCCGCAGCGCCTCGTAGACGAAGATGCCGCCGCCCATCGATTGGATGCCGAGAATCCGGCTCTCGGCGCCGCGGAGCGACTGGACCGGCGCGCGGGCGACCACCACGTGCGCCTGGCTGTCGACCGCCACCACGCCCATCTCGTCCTGTTCACTCAGCATCCCGAGCACCTCCGCCGCGCCCAGATTCGCCAGATCCATTTTCGTTTTGCCGCCCGCGACCGACGCGGTCATGCTGCCCGAACGGTCGAGCGCGACGACAATGGCGAGGGAGAATTTGCGGTGCTCGCGGCGCAGTTCCATCGAGACCGGCAGCGCGGGTTCCAAAGCCGAGCGGTAGTAGCCGCCCACGCCGAAGGCCTGCCGCCCGCCGGTCAGCAGCAGCCCGCCGCCGGCGTGACGCACCCACGACGCGATCGCCTGGAGCGCGCCGGAGCCCAGACGGTCGGCGCGCACGTTCTCGATGACGACCCCGGAGTAACCGGCAAGGGTCTCGATACGGCCGTCGAACGCCTCGGGGGCGGACACCTCGACCGCCACACCGCCCGCGCGCAAATGCCCGGGCAGCCGCGACCCCGCCGCCGCAGGCAGACACAGCAACGGCCTGCCGCCCGCGACGCGCACGAGAAACCGGGCCGTGTTGTTTTCGGGAACCGGATCGTCCGCATCCCCCTCCACCGTCAGCTCATACCCGCGCACCGTGCCGCCGCCGCTGCCGGGAAGGTCGCGGAAGACCAGCGGCGAGAGACCGCGCGGCAACACACGCGCCCCCCGCGCCACGACCGTCGCCCCGCGCCGCAGGGTGAACGCCGCCTCGCGCGCGGTCGGCGACGCGACCCACGCCGTCACCAGCACCGCTTCGCCGGGGCGCACCTCCCGCGGCGCCTCGATCCGCACCACCGCCGTGTCGCCGGCCGTCTGCCGCGCCAGCAGGCGATAGTCGACCGCCACGCCGCGCGCCGCCGCCATCCCCGCCGCCGCCTGCGGGTCGCTTCCCGTGTAACGACCGTCCGACAAGACCAGCAGCCGGCCGGAGACGCCCGGCGGGATCAGCGAGAGGGCCGTCTGCAGCGCCTCGGCGAGGTTCGAGGCGTCGGGATCGTGCACCGCCGCAAACCCGGCGAACGGCGCCGTCTGCGGCGGATGCTCCACCGCCGCGCGCGCCGCGAACGAGACGACGCCGACCCGGTCGTCGGCGCGCCGCCGCGCCTGCAGCGCGCGCATCACCCCCTCCTGCCGTTCCGCCGCCCCGGCGGGCAGTGAGGCGCTGCGGTCCGCGACCACGACCACCGTGCCGCCGCCGCGCCGCAGCAGCAGCGCCGGCTGCGCCAGCGCCACGACAATCGCCGCATAAGCCAACGCCCGCAACGGCGTCAGAAAACGACCGGGAATGCGCCACACCCACACCGCCGCCAGCGCAGGCAGCGCGAGCAGAAGCAGGGCCGGATAGAGGAGGGTAGGCATTAGGGGTTAGGGGTTAGGTGTTAGGCGTTAGGCGTTCTGATCACCATGTGGTGCATGCCGGCCAGCAGCAGCGCCGCCAGGCCGCAGATCCAGGCGATGGCGCGGTGCGTGCGGCGCAGCCGCGCCTCATCCCGCGCCCCTTCCCAGCGGCCGCTGCCGCAGCCGCGCAGATCGGACTCGCCCGGCGCGAAGAGGTTGACCGCGAACGGATCGTCCGCGCCGCCCGACAGGCGCAGGCGGTAGAGCCCCGGACGCGGCGGCGCCCAGACGACGACGCCGGCATGCGCGCGCAGGGTCCGCGCGCCGTCGGGAGTCTCAAAGAGCGCCTCGTCCGCGCCGCGCCCCACGGCGAAGCGCGCCGGCACGCCGAGACGCAGGTTGCGTGCCGTCACGCCCGGTTGCGCCTCGGCGCAGGCCTGCACCACGTTCCACACCAGCGCGGGCCAGGCCGTCGTGCGGAACAGCGCGTCGCCCGCGCCCGCAGTCACCAGGCGCAGCACCGGGGCGCGGCGCGGCGGCGCATCCCAACTGATCAGCGGCGCCTCGCCGGCGAAAAGGAGGACGCGTCCGGGCAGGGTATTGGTGCCGGCGGACCACACCACCCCGTCGAAGGAAACCCCCTCCAGCACGGGGTGCGCGCGGTCGGCGAGATACGGGCCGCGCAGCAGCCGCGGCGCCGCCGGCGCGGTGAAGACCACCTGCCAGGGGGCGTCGGCGCCCGCCTGCGGGCGGTCGGCAAAGACGAGGTGCGGCGCCTCGGCGTCGAAACGGACCCGCCCGGTGGCGGCCAGCGCGCGTTCGGCCGCGCGGCGCAGCCCCGCGTCGGCGACCCGGACCGCGACCGCGACCGGGCGGGGCGCCTCGGGGAGCAACACCGCTTCGTTATCCGCCGCCAGAGCGTCCGGCGGCAGCGTCACGGAGACGGCGGGCGTTCCGGGCGGCAGGTCGAGCACGAGGCGGCCGTCGCCGTCGCCGTCCGTCTTCACCGTTCCCTCAAACAGCGGCGCACCGCCCGCGGCGGACGCGACCCGCACCGCGGCGCGCGCGGCGGCTTCGCCGAACGCCGCGACCCGGATCAGCAGCGCCTCCGAGCCGTCGGCGCGCCAGGAGCGCTCCGCCAGCGTGATCGCCGCGTTCGCCGCCGGCGTGCCGCAGGCGATCCAGCGCAGCCCCGGACGCAACGCGAATCCGGCGGCCGGCGGCCGGTCGGTCAGCACAAGGATGTCGTCCTCCGCCGCCGAGAGCTCGGCGGCGCGCGACACCGCCGCCGCCAGCGAAGCGGCGGGTTCGAAGCACGCCGCCGCGGCGACGCGCGCGGCGGCCCGTTCCGGCGGCAGCGTGCCGCGCGATTCGGGTCCGGCGGCGGCCGCCGCGATCAGCCGCACCACGCCGTAGCGGCCGCCCCGGAGCTCGGCGCGCAACGCCCGCGCCGCCCGCTCCCGCGCCGACACGCCGGCGCCGTCGCTCGCCGTCATCGAGGCGGAAGTGTCGAGGACCACGGTGAGGCACCCCATCCCCGGCCGCCGCAGGTGGGGGCCGAGCGCCGCCGCCACCAGCGCCGCCAGCACCGCCAGCTCGAGGTAGAAGAGGGGCGGCAGGCGGAGACGGTCGCGATGCGCTCCGCCCTGACGCGGCCGCGCCGTCTGCCGCCACAGCATCAGGCTCGACACGGGACGCCGGCGGAAACGGGCGCGGAAGGTGTAGATCGCGACCAGGGCGGCAAGCGCCGCCACACCGACCACCGCAACTGGAAAGGCGAAGATCATCTAGCCGACGGCCTCCAGCAAACCGCACGCCTCAAGCGGCGCGAGCCGGCCGCCGTCGGCAACACGTTCCGCGGTCACGGCGGCAAAGGCTGCGCCGTAGCCGCGGCAGGCGGCGCTCCAGCTTTCGCGATGCCGGGCCAGTGCCGCGACATAGGCCGCGCAGGCCGAGGCGTCGACCAGCAGGTCGGCGCGCGCGCCCGTTTCCACATCTTCGAGCCGGCAGGGTCCGCGCCAATCGGGCGCCTCCTCCTCATGCGCCAGAAGCTGGATCACCGTGAGCCCCGCCGCGCCCTCGGCCAGCCGCGGCAGCACCGCGGCCGGGTCGGCCGTCCAGAGCAGGTCGCTGATCAGTACGCGCAGGCCGTTGCGCCGCCACGCGGGCGGCGTGTGCCGCAGCGCCGCGTCGGGAGCGACGGTCGATTCGAAACGGGGCGGACGCCAGGCTTCCGGCTGCGCGTGCGAGCCCTCGATCGCCTCGACCCGCTCCCCCGCCAGCCACACCGTGTGGCCGCAGTGGGCCTGCTCCGCCGCGACGGCGCACGCGGCGGCGAGGGTGGCGGCGGCGGCCGCTTTGGCGGTCCCTTCGAGCCGCATCGAACGCGAGGCGTCGAGCACCACGTCGAGATGCGGCGCGACCTCCTCGCGGAAGAGTTTGACCACCTCCTTGTCGCTGCGGGCGAAGACGCCCCAGTCGAGATGGCGCAGGTCGTCGCCGGGATGGTAGTCGCGGTAGTCGTGAAAATCGAGCGACGCGCCCGCATGGACGCCGAGACGCGCGCCGTTGCGGCCGCGCAGCGCCGCGCGCGGCACGGCGAGCCGGTAGCGCGCGCCCAGCGCCCGCCCGGTCAGCAGCCCTTCGCGAATGTCGTCGTCAGTGCTCATTGAGCTCCCCGCCGCCACGCAGTGTCGGCGCCACGGCTGTCGCGTCCGACGGGACGCCAGCCGGTGGGGCCGACGTTGCACGGCGGCCGTCTCCCGCAAACCGGCGCGCCGCTTCGCGCAGCCCCGGCAGGTTGGCGGCCAGCGCCAATGCCGCAAACACACCGGCGGCGGGAAGCAGTGCGAGGGCACCCTCCGCGTCGTCGGAAAACATGAAGAAGGGGTTGCCGAAACGCCAGGCGGCACTCCCCCTGCCGCGTCCGAGCGCCACCAGGGCGGGCAACACCCAGCCCAGAAGGGCCAGCCCGGCGGCGAAAACCCCCGCCAGGCGGTAGGTGCCCCATTTCGCGAGCCCGGCCCGCCACACGGCGCGCACCGCCCACACGTAGGCGGTGAGGTACAGAAAGAAGCCGGCCTGTTGCCAGGCGGCGGGCGGAGCGTCGTCGAACGCCGCCGCCGGAACGCCGGGGAGCGCCGTCTCGGCGACAGCCGCCGCCAGCACCGACGCCATGCCGAGTAACAGCGCCCACAACATCCCGTTCTCCGCGCCGGAGAACAGGAGAAACTGCCGCGCGCGCTTCCCGGCCCCGGCGGCGACCTCGCTGAGTACCCGGCGGCTGTAACCCGGCGGATACGAGGCCGCGACGGCCGCAAAACCCGCAGCGGCGATCACGCCCAGCAACGACCACACCCGTACGGCATCGGGTTTCAGACGCACCCCCGCGACACAGCCGGCGACCACGCCCCAGACGAGCCAGAGAACCGTGATGCAGAGGCGCGGCGGCAGCGCGCGGTTCGCCGACGGCGGTGTGATCAGCGCGACGACCGCCGCCCGCAGCAGCAGACAGCAGGTGACGGCGCATCCGAGGATCATCGCCGGCAGGGCGGCGTCGGACCACGTCGCCAGCGACACCGCCTCGCCGAACGAAACCATCGCCATCCCGGCTGTGTTGACCATGCCGAGCAGCGACAAGTGGAACCCCAGCGCGAAGAGCAGGATGATCACGCGGAAGGCGCGCGAGACCGTGCCGGTGGCGAGAAAGAGCGCCTCGTAGACGCAACAGACCGCGACCAGGACCAGCAGCGCCGTCGCCAGCATCGCCTGCAGCACGTCCAGTCCGCGCAGCAGGTAGGAGAGCGCCAGAAACGGCAGCGCCGCGCTGACGAAGAGGAGGATCAGGATCACGGCCGCCGCGACTTTGCCGTCGACAAACTGCCGCGGCTGGAGCGCGGTCGTGTACTGCAGGTCGAGGTGCTCGCCGCTCCGCTCGACGCCCATGCGGACGCCGACATAAAAGGGGACGCAAAACAGCAGCACCAGCGACAGCACGAAATAAACGGCGTTAAAGACCGTACCGCCCAGCCCCCTTTCGAGCAGGGCGGCCCCGCTCTGCAGCTCCTCCCGCGAACTGAGCAGCACGACCATCACGCCGATGAGCTGAAAGGCCAATTGGCCGATCAGCCCCGCGGCGACGAGGCGGCTGCGCACCATCTGCCGCAGCTCCTTCACGGTCACCGGATTGATGCGGTCGCCAATGCTCATGCCAATTCCCCCTTGGTGACCGTCATGAACACATCCTCCAGCCCGGCCTGCTCGTGACGGAAATCGGTGACGCGCACGCCGCGCGCCACCAGCGCGGCCAGCAGCTCGGCGGCCACTTCGGCGCCGGCCGCGGTCTCGGCGGCGCACTGGTCGCCGCGCAGATGCGCCGCCGTCACGCCGGGCATCTCCAGCAGCAGCTTGACCAGCGCCTCGGGCGGTGGCGCCAGCGCCCGCACCAGCACCCGCTGCGCGGCGCGGTGCGTGCGCGCCAGGTTTTCGACCGTGCCGTTGCCGCAGAGCACGCCCCGCTCGATGATCACCACGCTCGAACACATCTCGCCAAGCTCGGAGAGGATGTGCGAGCTGATGAGCACCGCCTTGCCGCTCTCGGCGAGCGCCCGCACCAGCTCGCGCAGCTCGACCCGCGCGCGCGGGTCGAGTCCGTTGGCCGGCTCGTCCATGACCAGCAGCGACGGCCGGTGGACCATCGCCCGCGCCAGGCTCACCCGCTGCTTCATCCCCTTGGAGAGACTCTTGAGCGTCTTGTCGCGGAACGGCTCCAGCCCGGTGAACGCCTCGACTTCGCCGACCGCCTCGCGCAGCGCCGCGCCGCGGAAACCGAAGGCGCGGCCGAAAAAGTCGATGTACTCGTGGGCCGTCATGTCGGCGTGCTCGGGCAGCGAATCGGGCATGTAGCCGATCTGCCGCCGCCCCGCCTCGGGATAGTCGAGAATCGACACGCCGTCGACCCGCACGTCGCCCGCCGTCGGATCGTCGAGCGTGGCGAGCACCCGCAGCGTCGTCGTCTTGCCGGCGCCGTTGGGGCCGACAAACCCCACCACCTCGCCCGTGCCGAAGGCGAACGAGACGCCGTCCACCGCCTTCACCTTGCCGAAGTGGCGCACGAGGGTGTCGATCTCAATGGTCATGGTTGCTCCTCACAGCTTGGCGATGATAACGGCTCAGTAGCGGCCGATGACGATCGACCGTTCCGACCCTTTTGTGCGGCAATAGGCCAGCGGATCCTCCAGGAAGGGGCAGCCGTCGAGAACCGCCACGTAGGTCCCGGGATCGGGGGGATCGGCGGCGGCGCCCTGACTCAGCAGGGCGTCTGACCAGGCGTTGACCTCCCAGCCCGGCGTCCCCCTGCCGAAATAGTCGCGCGCCCGCCCCGCCGCCGACAGCGGCGCCGCGCCGCGCGGACGCGGCGTCTCCAGCGCACGCTTTTCGCCGGGCGCCAGGTCACGCGCCTCGTAGAGCCGGCCGTCAGCGTCGCACAGCCACAGCCGCAGAATCGGCGCGCCGAGGGCGTTGACGACCTCGACCCGCTCCGCGCCCGCCTCGACCAGAAGCCGCTCGCCGCGCGCCTCGCTGCGGCGCAGGTTGAAAAACGCCGGCAGGCGCGGCGTGACCCACCCCTCGGCATAGTGCTGCCCCCGGCCGCAGACGATGCGCCCCGCGCCGACCGCGCTCAGCGGCGTCACTTCCGTGTCGCCGTCGAAATGGAGTCCGTCGCGCAGCGAGACGGGCGCGTAGATGCCGACCGCGCCGAGGGTCGCCGCCTGCCGCCGCGGCTGGTCGAGCAGCGTCACCGCCTGCCGCCGCAGCGAGGGGGTGATCCCCTCCGAGAAGAGGGCCGCCGCCAGGATCGCCGCGCTGAAGAGGAGCGAGACGGCCGGCACCAGCGCCAGCAGCCAGATGCGGCGGTTCTTGCGGCTCGTGTAGAGGACCGCCCCCGGTCCGGCCAGCACGGCAAAGGCGAACAGGATCAGCAGAAAGCGGCCGACCGGGATGCGCAGGTTGCCGGCCACCGGGATCTCCTTGAGGCTCGATTCGGCGGAGCGGTGGATTTCGGTCAGCGGCTCGGCGGCGGCGCACCAGCCACCGTACAACCGCGCGATCCCGTTGCTCGACACGCCGGCAAACTCGGTGGACGCGACCGCGCGCACGGCGCCGAAGCCCAGCGGCGCCTCCCGCCACGCCCCGTCTTCGAAGAGCCGCGGCGCGGCCTCCGCGGTCTCGGTCCACCCCTCGGGAAGCGCCGCCATCCCCATGATGGCGACCCGGCCGCCCGCGGCGGCGTAGGCGCGCAACGCCTCGCGGGCGGCGGCGGGCATCTCGGCAAAATCACGGGCGTCGATCAGACAGCCGTCAAAGGCGCTGAAGGCGAGCCAGGTGTCGGGCCAGGCGGCGGCCGCGCCTTCGTAACGGTACGGTGCGAACGTCTTCACGTTGCCATCGGTGAAATAGCGCAGCGCCAGATAATCGGTTTTGTCGGATGGGTCCGGTTTTTGCGCGGGGGTCGCCGGACGCCGCTTGCTTCCGCTTCCCGCACCCGACACGCGGGCACACGCGAGCAGCCGCTCCTTGAGCGCCTCGCCCGAAATTCGCCGCGACAGCAGCACGGTGGGCTCGCTTGAGGAACGATGACGCCATCCCGTAAAATTTTGCGCGGAAAAGGTGCCCACCCGTTCCACCGTCCTCTGTTCGCCCTCAACCCGGACGCCGAACGTGTTGGCGTGTCCGGCCAGAGGCACCGGCGCCTGCGGCAGGGCGAGCGACGTCCGCATGCCCGCGCCGACCACCACCGTCGCTTTCAGCGAACGCAACCCGTCGGACGAATAGGGTTCGCCCGGGATCTCCACCGTCACGGAGCGCCCCAGCACGGTCGGGTTTTCGATGATGAGGCGGCGCATGATCACGCCGTGGCTCCAGACGCCGGGGCAGAGTGTGGCGTCGGTAAG